>NZ_JACHFN010000009.1:85000-120000 GCF_014201885.1 Deinococcus budaensis
ACCGGGCCTGTTCATGTCCTGCGGGTGCTGCCCACCCCGGAAGCCGCGCCGCCGCTGCTCGCCGCACTCACGCGGGGATTTTTCACGGTGAGCGCCCAGGCCGACCGCATGGGCGCGCGGCTCTCGGAGGGCGTGCCCGCCCCGCACGACCCGGCGCGCGTGAGCCTGCCCAACGTGCCGGGCGCGGTGCAGCTTCCGCCGGGCGGCCAGCCGATCTTGCTGCTCCCCGACGCAGGCACCCACGGCGGCTACCCCACCCCGCTGGTCGTGGCGAGCGTGGACCGCCCCCGGCTGGGGCAACTGCGCCCCGGCGACCGGGTCGCTTTTCGGCCCGTCACGCTGGCCCAGGCCCTCGCGGCGCTGCGGGCGCAGGAACGGGCGATCCGGGGCGTGGAGGCGGCGCTGCGCGGGTGGTACAAGGAGGCATGACCAGGGCCACCACCGACCTCAACGCCGACCTGGGCGAGGGCAGCCCCCACGAGGCAGCGGTCATGCCTTTCGTGACCAGCGCGAACATCGCCTGTGGGGGCCACGCGGGCGACCTAGAGACGATGCGGGACAGCCTGCGCCTCGCCGCGCGGCATGGGGTGGCGGCGGGCGCGCACCCCGGCTTTCCCGACCCCGAGGGCTTCGGGCGCCGGGAGCTGCACTTTCCGCCGGAGGAGGTGACCGCTTTCGTGCGCGAGCAGATCGAGGCGCTCAAGGTGGTGGCCGCGCGGGAAGGCGTAGCCCTGCGCCACGTCAAGCCGCACGGGATGCTCTACAACATGGCCGTGAAGGACGCGGCGCTGGCCCGCGCGATTGCCGTGGCCGCGAGGGATTCGGGCCTGCCCCTGTATTTCGGCCTGGCGGGCGGGGCGTCCGTGATGCTGCGGGAGGCGGCGGCGCTGGGGCTGACCCCGCTGGGCGAGGGCTTCGCGGACCGGGGCTACGCGCCGGACGGCTCGCTGTGGCCGCGCGGACAGGCAGGGGCGCTGCTGCCCCACGCGCAGGCGGTGGCGCAGGGCGTGCAAATCGCGCGGGAAGGCAGCACGCGGGCCGTCACGGGCGAGCGGGTCGCCGTCCCCGCCCGGACGCTCTGCCTGCATGGGGACGGGGCAGAGGCGGCGGAGCTGGCGCGGGACCTGCGGGTGGCGCTGGAGGAGGCCGGAGTGCGGGTGGCGGCGCCCTGAATCGCTGCTCCGAACCGAGCAGCAGAAGGCTGGTCACCCTGCCTCGCGGGGCTGTGAAGCAGAGCGAGGCGAGGAGTCTCCCACGCGGCGTTTTGGGCTGCTCCGCTTGCCCTCAGCATGACCACTCTTCGGCCGAAGCCTCCTGGCTCTCCCCTACCTCGGCCACCCCGGCGGCCCCGGCGGCGGCACCAGCGCCGCGTGCGTTTCGGCGGCGTAGCGGTCGGTCATCCCGGCGATAAAGTCGCACACGGCCCGGGGCAGGCCGTCACTCGCCGCGCGGGCACGCACCCCTGACGGCAGCAGGGTCGGGCGGTTCAAAAAGGCCGTGTAGAGGGTCGTTAGCAGCCGGGTGCCCTGTTCGACCTGCATCTCGACCCGCCAGTGGCGGTAGAGGTTCTCGCGCAGAAAGGCCCCGGTCTCGCGCAGCCGCTCCTGCATCGCCGGGCTGTAGGTGATCAGGCGCTCCGGCTGCGCGCGCACGTCCGCCGGGGTCCGGATGCCGCTGGCCTGTATCGCCGCGTGGCTGGCCTGCGTCAGGTCGCCGATCAGCCAGCCCAGCAGCTCGCGGTGCAGGGTGCGGCGGTCGCGCTCGGTCAGGCCGGGCGAGGCGGGGGGCACCTTGCCCAGCAGCTCGGCCCACAGGGGCAGCTCCGCGAGCTGCGCGGGGGTCAGCAGCCCGCTTCGCAGCCCGTCGTCGAGGTCGTGGGCGGTGTAGGCCAGGGCGTCGGCGGCGTCCACCAGTTGCGCCTCCAGCCCCGGCAGCCCCAGCCCCGCCCGCGCGTGCTTGTTCAGGCCGTCGAGGGTATCCAGGGTCAGGTTCAGGCCCGGGAAGTCGGGGTAGCGGTCCTCCAGCCGGGTCACGATGCGCCGCGCCTGGGTGTTGTGGTCGAAGCCCCCCTCGCCCTCCAGCAGCGCGTTCAGCACCCGCTCGCCCGCGTGGCCGAAGGGCGGGTGGCCCAGGTCGTGCGCCAGCGCGATCGCCTCGGCCAGCGTCTCGTTGAGGCCCAGGGTCAGGGCCAGCGAGCGGGCCACCTGCGAGACCTCCAGCGTGTGCGTCAGGCGGGTGCGGTAGTGGTCGCCCTGAGCGTTCAGGAACACCTGGGTCTTGTACTCCAGCCGCCGAAAGGCCGTCGTGTGCAGGATGCGGTCGCGGTCCTTTTGAAAGCCGGTTCTGGCCCCGCTCTCGGGTTCGGGGTGCTCGCGCCCGCGCGACCGCGCGCTGAGGGTGGCGTAGGGGGCGAGCGTGGCCGCCTCGCGGGCCTCCAGGTCGGCGCGGGTGAACATGAGTCCCAGTCTGGCAGAGCGCGGGCGGGCAGCGGCAGCAGGCAAAAACTTCATGGGCGGCGCTAGATTGCCCCCATGAGCGACGCCGGGGCGAACGACACGCAGACCCAGACCGACACGCAGGTCATCTACGACGGCCACATCGTGCGGCTGGAGCGGCTGGAGGGCAAGTGGGAGGTCGTCCGGCATGCGGACGCGGTGGCGATCCTGGCGCTGAACGAGGCCGGAGAGATGCTGCTGGTGCGCCAGCGCCGCCCGGCCATCGGCGGCGTGACCGTGGAGGCCCCGGCGGGCCTGATCGACGGGGGCGAGACGCCGGAGACCGCCGCCCGCCGCGAGCTTCAGGAGGAGGTGGGGCTGGACGGCGAGATGACGCTGCTCACCCGCTTCTACTCCAGCCCCGGCTTCTGCGACGAGTTGCTGTACGTGTTCGAGGCGCGCAACCTGCGCGAGAGCAAGCTCCCCCACGACGAGGACGAGGACCTCGAAGTCGTGTGGATGCGGCCCGCCGACGTGCTGAGCGGCCTGCAAGGCGGCACCCTGAGCGGCAGCGCCAGCACAGTCACGGCCGCGCTGTACGGCCTTCAGGCGCTGGCGCGGGACCGGCGGTGAAAACCTACGTCTCTCCCACCCAGCGCCCCGACACCGAGACGGTGGTGGCCATCGGCTCCTTCGACGGGGTGCATCTGGGGCATCAGGCGCTGCTCGCGCAGCTCAAGGCCAAGGGGCGCGAGCACCGGGTGCCCACGGTGGTCTACACCTTCGATCCGCCCACCCGGGTGCTGACCCAGGGGGTCGAGTTCCTGTCCACCCTGCCGGAAAAGCTGGGGCTGCTCGCCCGCTATGGCATCGACGAGACGGTGGCGGTGCCGTTCACGCCCGAGTTCGCCTCGCGGCCCAAGGAGGCCTTTTTGGACGATCTGCGCGCCCTGCGCCCACGCGCGGTCGTGGTGGGCGAGGACTTCCACTTCGGGCGCGGGCGGGCCGGGAGTCTGGCGGACCTGCGCGCGGTGACGCCCGAGATCGTCGCGCTGCCCATGCACCAGCTCGGCGGCGAGGACATCAAGAGCACCCGCATCCGCGAGTACCTGAAAACCGGGGACGTGGACGGCGCCCGCCGGTTGCTGGGCCGCCACTACGACGCGCAGGGGGTGGTCGTGCAGGGGGACCGGCTGGGGCGGACCATCGGCTGGCCCACCGCCAACGTGCAGGTGCCGCAGGGCAAGGCGCTGCCGCTGGGCGTGTTCGCCGTCGTCGCCATCACCGAGCGCGGGCCGGGCAACCTCCAGCGCCATCACGGGATGGCGAACGTGGGCTTTCGCCCCACCGTGAACGGCACCGAGCGCCGCTTCGAGGTTCACCTCTTCGACTACCAGGGCGACCTCTACGGCGAGGAGCTGGAGGTCAAGTTCTTCACCTTCCTGCGCGGCGAGCAGAGGTTCGGCGGGCTGGAGGAACTCAAAGCGCAGATCGGGCGCGATGCCCAGGCGGCGCGGCAGGCGCTGGAAGGCGTGCGGTAGCGCTCCTCCTCAGGGCCGCGTGAAGTTCGTCAGCGTCCACTCGCCGTCGCCGTCTGCCACGTTCAGGTCGCGCGGGGCGGTGGAGAGGCGGGTGGGATGACCGTCTTCCCGGTCGTAGGTCACCTCGACGGCCGGGCACGGCTGCGCCCGCTGGAAGGCCAGGGCCTGGGCGATCTGGACAAAGCGCTCCTCGACCGTCGCGCGGGCCTGGGCCGACGGCTCCCCGGTCTGTCCGGCGACCAGGACCACGTCCCGCACCGCCCCGCCGCGCACGGTGACCCGCACGGTCGGAAACAGGACGGGCGCGGCGACCTGCCGGAAGTCGTAGCGGTAGTCGCGCACCCCCGCCGCCCTCCACCTCGCGCGGGCGGCGTTCAGCTCGCGCTCCAGCGCCGCGAAGTCGGGGCGGACGTAGCCCGGCACGCACCCGGCCGAGGCACCCGGAACTGCCGGAGGAGGTTCCCCGGCGCCGCCCGCCTGCGCCCCGCCTGCCAGCAGCATCAGCCCCAGCACCGTTCCGAGCCACCCCGCAGATTGGTTCATCGCTCCAGCATAGGGGCCTGGGAGCAGGCGTACCCTGACCCCATGACCACCCTTCCCGCCGCCCTCGACCTGGGCTACTCCTTCTGCCCCAACGACACCTTCATCTTCTACGCGCTGCACGCGGGGCGGGTCCCGGCGCCGCTGCCCGTGCAGGAGCGGCTGGAGGACGTGCAGACCCTCAACGAGTGGGCGCGGGAGGGCCGCCTCCCCGTCACCAAGATCAGCTACCGCGCCTCCTTCGAGGTGATGGACCGCTACGTCGCCCTGCGGTCGGGCGGGGCGCTGGGGCGCGGCGTGGGGCCGCTGGTGGTAGCCCGCGACGAACTGGGCGACCTGAACAGCAGACGGGTCGCCTCGCCGGGCAACCTCACGACCGCCGACCTGCTGCTGCGCCTAGCCTACCCGGACGTGCAGCTCACGCCGATGCGCTACGACGAGGTGATGCCCGCCGTGGCGCGGGGCGAGTACGACGCGGGGCTGATCATCCACGAGTCGCGCTTTACCTATCAGGAGCACGGGCTGGTCAAGCTGATGGACCTCGGCGCGTGGTGGGAGGGCGAGACGGGGCTGCCCCTCCCGCTGGGCGCGATCCTGGTGCGGCGCGACCTGCCGCCAGAGGTGCAGCGCGGCCTGAACGCGGCGGTGCGGGAGAGCCTGGAATATGCCTACGCGCACCCCGCCGAACCCAAGGCCTATATCCGGGAGCACGCGCTGGAAATGAGCGACGAGGTGATGCAGGCGCACATCGACCTGTACGTGAACGACTTTTCGCGCGACGTGGGCGAGGAGGGCGAGCGGGCCGTGCGCGAGCTGCACCGACGGGCGGTGGCGGTGGGGGCGGCGCGGCCGTCCGACCTGCCCCTGTTCGTGGAGGAATGAGAGGCCCTTCCCCGGCGTTTAGGCGACGCTGTGCCCGCTCTCAGAAGGTGTGCTGAGGCGGGATTGCGGCGGCGGGCGGCGTGGGACCGTGGGGGCCGGAGGACATCCATGCACAAGCCCATGCTCGCTGCCCTGACGGTTGCGCTCGGTACCCTGGGGGCGGCCCTGGCCCAGGGGTCGGCCTCGCCCACCGGCCCCGGCCCCGCCCAGACGACGATTCCCACCCCGCGTCCGCTGCCCGCCCCCGAGCCGCCCGTCACCGTGACGGCCACCCGCAACGAGCCGCGTGCCCTGGGGTTCACGCCCGACAAGCTCGCCCGGCTGAAGGTTCCGGCGGGCTTCCAGATCAAGGTGATGGCGACGAACCTCGGCAACGCGCGGATGATGCACGTGATGCCCGACGGCGGGATCTATCTCACCCGGCGCCAGCAGAACGACATCTGGTACCTCAAGGATGTCAACAAGGACGGCCTCTTCGACGCGGGCGAGCGCCGCATGGTCGCGCAGAACCTCAAGCTGGTGCATGGGCTGGACGTGAAGGGGGGCAAGCTCTACGCGGTGGGCGAGAAGACCATCTGGGTCATGGACATGAGCCGCGACGGGGGCCTCAGCGTGCCGCGCGTCTTCGCCGACGGCTTCCCCGACGCCGGGCAGCACCCCGCCCGCAGCCTGAAGTGGGGGCCAGACGGCTACCTCTACGCCTCCTTCGGGTCCACCAACAACGACGCGCCCACCCAGAACCCGGAAGAAGCGACCATCCTGCGCATCCGCCCCGACGGGCAGTGGCGCGAGGTGTACGCGCGGGGCCTGCGCCACACCGTGGGCTTCGGCTGGCACCCGATCACCGGGACGATGTACGGCCTGGACATGAGCATGGACTGGCACGGCGACGACCTCCCGCCCGAGGAACTGAACGTCATCCAGCGTGGGCGCAACTACGGCTGGCCCTTCTGCTACGCCGACCGCCGCCCGGACCCGTACACCAACTCCAGCCAGATTCCCGGCAAGATCACCAAGGCCGAGTACTGCGACCTCACCCAGGGCAGCCTGCTGACCTACACGGCGCACGCCTCGCCCATCGCCCTGAACTTCTACACGGCGACCCAGTTCCCGGCCGAGTACCGCAATGACGCCTTCGTCGCCTTCCGGGGGTCGTGGAACCGCTCGGCCCCCAGCGGCTACGAGATCGGCCGCATCAACTTTGACGCTCAGAACCGGCCTACCGCCATTCAGCCCTTCGTGACCGGCTTCGTGTACGAGGAAGGCGGCGAGTGGAAGCAGTTCGGGCGCGTGGCGGGCGTGGCGACCTACACCGACGGCAGCCTGCTCTTTACCGACGACCAGAGCGGCGTGATCTACCGCGTGCTGTACACGGGAGGCCAGTAATGAAGCTGCAAACCAGAAGGGTCCTGACCCTGGGTGCCCTCGCCCTGGGCGCGGCGATGGCGGGCGGGGCGGGTGCCCCCATGACGATGGCCCCGGCCAGCACGCCCCTCAGCGCGACGGCGGCGATGCGTGACCCCGCCGGGCAGGTGCTGGGGACCGCCCGCTTTGTGCAGCAGGGGATGGGCGTGCAGGTCACCGTGGAGGTGCGCGGCCTGACGCCCGGCCAGCACGGGATGCACGTCCACGAATACGGACGCTGCACCCCCGGCGTGGACGAGGCCACGAACACCATCGTGCCCTTTGGTGGGGCGGGGGGTCACTACGACCCCGGCATGAGCAAGAACCACGACGACCCGCAGGCCCCCAACAAGTACGGCCACGGCGGCGACGCCCCGATGCTGAACGTGGGCGCCGACGGGGTGGGCCGCGCGACCTTCACCACCGACAAGTTCAGCCTGACGGGGATGAATGGAGCGCTGAACCGCACCCTGGTCATCCACGCCCGCCCCGACGACTACAAGTCCGACCCGGCGGGCATGTCAGGTGCCCGCGAGCGCTGCGGCGTCCTCGTGCGCGACGGCCTCACCACCCGCGACTACACCCTGCCCGGCGCCCAGGACTTCCCCGAAGGCGTGGCCTACGACGCCCGCCGGGGCATCCTGTACACCGGCAGCGCGGTCAACGGCACCATCTACGCGATCAACGCCGCGAACGGCGTGGTCAGCAAGTTCCAGGAAGGCGGGGCGCTGGGCCGTCAGGCCGCGCTGGGACTGAAGGTGGACGCGCGGGGCCGCCTGTGGATCGCGGGCGGCGCACAGGGCACGGTGAGCATCCTGACGCCCGACGGCATGACGTTGAAGGTGCTGGAGACGCCGAAGTCGCCCAACCCCTACGTCAACGACCTGACGCCCGCCCCCGACGGCAACGTCTACGTGACCGACTCCAACCGCCCGGTGATCTTCCGGGTGGACCGCAACTTGAACCTCACGGCGTGGCTGAACCTCGCCGGGACGCCGGTCAAGTACGGCCCCGGCGTGAATCTCAACGGCATCGTGCCCACCCCCGACGGGCGCTCGCTGCTGGCCGTTCAGACGAACACGGGCGAGTTGTGGCGCATCGACCTGCGGACCAAGGCGGTGCGCCGGGTGATGACGGGCCTGACCAACGGCGACGGCCTGTTGCTGGACGGCCGCACCCTCTACGTCACCCGCAACAAGGATCAGGTCGTGAGCAAGGTCAGCCTCTCGGCCGACTACGGGACGGGCCAGCTGGTCACCGAAGAACCCCTGCGCGGCCTGCGCTTCCCGGCGACGCTGGCGATGGTCGGGGGCGACCTCGTGGTGACGCAGGCGCAGCTCGACCGCAACATGGCGGGCATTCCGCCGGAGACGCCCTTCCGGCTGACGCGCTTCGGCAAGTTCTGAAGGGTGAGGCAGCGGGGAGGCCAGGGCAGGCAGCGGCCCAGCCTCCCCTCTCCTCTGGCTTCCCCTTTGTAAGAATCTGGTGGCGAGGCCCCGCCTAGCCTGGGCGGGATGACCCTTTCCGAAGTTCAGGCGCCTCCGCTGCGGCCCGTGCCCGCCGCGCCCGAGGCCCCAGTTGCGCTGGAGGTCCGGGGCCTGCACAAACGCTACGGCGCCCAGACGGTGCTGCACGACATCCACCTGAGCGTGCAGTCCGGCGAGATCTATGCGCTGACCGGTCCCAACGGCGCGGGCAAAAGCACCCTGATCCGCACGGTGACCGGGCTGGCCTTTCCCACGTCGGGCGAGGTGCGGCTGATGGGACGCGACGTGCATGGGGACGGCCCGCGCGCCCGCGCGGCGCTGGGCGCGGTGGTGGAGGCGCCCGCCCGCTTTTACGGGCAGTTCAGCGGGAGCCGCAACCTGCGGATGCACGCCGAGCTGGCCGCCATGACGCCGGGCCGCCCGCGCGTGGACCAGGCCCGCATCCGCGAGGTGCTGGCGCTCGTCGAGCTGACCCGCATGGCGGACCGCCGGGTCTCGGAGTATTCGCTGGGGCAGCGGCAACGGCTGGGGGTGGCGAGCGCGATCCTGGCGCGGCCCTCGGTCCTGATTCTCGACGAGCCGACCAGCGGGCTGGACGCGCTGGGCATCGGGCTGATCCACCGCATCGTGACCGACCTGGCGGGCCAGGGCTGCGCGGTGGTCCTGAGCACCCACCACCTGCGCGAGATCGCCTCCTATGCCCATACGGTCGGCATTCTGACTGGCGGGCGGCTGGTGGACACCCTCGACCTGCGCGCCCGGCAGGCGGCCTTCCGCTTCCGGGTGGACGACCCGGTCCGGGCGGCGGCGCTGCTGGAACGTCTGCCCGGCGTCTCGCGCACCAGCCTGCGCCCGCCGTACCTGATCGCCGGGCTGGACAGCGAGGCGGGCGTACCGCAGGCGCTGGCTGCCCTGGCGGCCGGGGGCATCCGGGTGTTCGAGGCGAGTCCCGACCTCTTCGACCTGTACGAGTACTACCGCGAGCGCGTGGAGCAGGCCTGATGCTGACCCTGATTGCCCTGGAATTCCGCAAGCTGCTCAAGGCGCGCAGCGCCCGCCTCGCGCTGCTGGTGTGCTTTGGGCTGCCGCTGCTGTGGCCGCTGGCGCCCCGGCTGGAAGCCCTGTTTCAGGTGGACCTGACGAGCGGCTGGCAGCTTCCAGCCGTCAGCCTGGGGGTGCTGGTGCAGTTTCTGCTGCCGCTCTTTATCGCCGTGACCTGCGCGGAACTCATCGGCGCGGAGGTCAGCGGGGGCACGCTGGCGCCGCTGCTGCTGCGCCCGGTGAACCGCACCCGGGTGCTGCTGGGCAAGCTGCTCGTCGCGTTGCTATACCCGGCGCTGCTGATCGCGGCCACCGTCGCCGGGTCGCTGCTGGCGGGCCTGTTTCTGGGGCTGGGGCCGTTTACGGGCGGCACCGGGCTGGGGCCGGGCTATTTCGCGGGCGTGGGCGCCCTGACGCCGGGCGACGCGCTGGGGCAGGTCCTGCGCGGGGCGCTGCTCGCCGCCGTCATGCTGATGCCGGTCGCCGCCCTCGCGCTGCTGTTCGGGGTGCTGTACCTGGGCACCGCCCCCGCCGCGCTCGCCACCCTGGCGACCCTCAGCGTGCTGCGCCTGCTGGTCGTCTTTCCGGAGAGCGTGCAGCGCCTCTTGCTGACCAGTCACCTCGACCTGTATGCGCGGCAAGGCGGCGTCCTCCAGGGGCTGGTGCTGCTGCTGATCTACACGGCGGCCTTCGGGTGGCTGGCGGTCTACGCCTTCGAGCGGCGGGACGTGTAGGGCGCAGCCAGGAGGAGGGGGGCGCCGTGTTCGCACTGGCGCCCCCCTTCCTTGTGGCCCTACCCCAGGCTCTTGACCGTGTAGCGCAGCCTGCGCTCGGCCTGCTCGACCTCGAAGCTCTCCCCCACCCGGCGGCCCAGCAGCGCCTGTCCGACCGGGCTGTCGTCGCTGACCTGGGTCACCCCCTGGGCGAGCGCGTCCACCTCGACCGCGCTGACCAGCTGCACGCGCATCTCGCGGCCCTGCCCGGCTTCCTCCAGCACCACGACCGTGCCCAGCGTGACCCCTCCACGCCCGTCCGGCGCGGCCTCGACGATCACGGCGCGCGCCAGCACGTCTTCGAGTTCGAGGATGCGGGCCTCCATGCTGGGAAGGTCGAACTGCGCGGCCTCCAGGCTGCGGTCTTCGAGGTCGGTCGCGTCGTCGAGCGAGGCGGCCAGGCTCCGCCGCGCGTCCTCCAGCCGCTCACGTTCTTTTGCCAGATTCTCCTCCAGCCGCTGGTAGCCTTCTGCCGTCACCTGAATCTCGTCTGCCATGGGGGTGCCCTCCTGTGGGGTTGCCGCCCCACTCTAGAGGCGCGGGCGGCCCTCTCCATGACAGGCGCCTCAAGGAAAGCCTGGGGCCTGGCCTCCCCGCGCCCTCCCCCCGGCCCCGGGACCAGCCCAGGCGCGCCGCCAAAGGCCAGGACTCGGCCAAGGTTTCTTGCCGAAGTGATGAACCGCGCCTGCCGGAAGGTCTGCTGTAATTCGGGGTGGAGTGGCCCCGCCCCGGACCCCCAGGAGGCAGAGGCCCACAGGAGGATTCCTATGACCGATCCCAACGCCCCCATCCGCCGCGACCCGTCCCTGGCCGACGAGCCGACCGACCCCGTACAGGAAGACCGCACCGTCACCGCCGAAGGGTTCGGGCAGGACGACCGCGAACCCAGCGACGCCGAGCTGCGCCCCGTCGGAGGCGCCAGCGTGACGGGCGCGGAGACGATGGACTACTCGCTGCCGGAAGACGACGACCCCGCCAACCAGGACGCGCAGGCCAACGCCGGGATGGTCCGCGACGTGGCCGAGGTGGAGGCCGATTTTCCCCTCTCGGGGGACGTGTCGGGCGGGCGCGCGGGTGAAGAGAGCGGCAGCGACGCGCTCGCGGGCGCCGGGGTGGTGTACGACGACGGCATCGACCCCTCGATCCGCAGCGAGATGCTCGACAACGCGGTGGCCTACGGCGACGACTTCACGCCGAACAACGTGAACGACGAACCCGGCTTCGACGACGGCGTGCCGGGCAGCTTCTCGGACTTCAGCGTGATCACGCCCGAGAACCCGGAAGGCACCACCCGCCTGGCCGACCCCAGCCTCGACGCGGGCGGGCAGGTCAAGGGGCCGCGCATCGGCGGGTCGGGCGGCATCGACGGCGGCCCGCCCCGGACCCGGCCCTTGCCGGGCACCGAGGAAGACGCCGACTCGTAAACCGTTGGGAACAGCGGGGGGGGGTGGGAGGTGCCGCGCGTGCCCCCCACCCCTGACCCGTCGCGTCTACTTGTTCTGCGACAGCCGGTCCAGCACCAGCTTGCTCACGCTCTTGAGGGTCTCGAAAACGCCGCCGCCGTTGTGGGCGGTCGCCTCGAAAAGGGTAAGTTCCTTTTTGGGGTCGATCACGGCGCGGATCATCTCGGTGGGGAGGGCGCCGTCGATGTCGCGCTTGTTGACCTGCAACACGATGGGCACGTCGCGCACGTCGATGCCGTGCTCGGCGAGGTTCTCGCGCAGGTTGCGCATGCTCTCGGCGTTGGCGCGCAGGCGGTTGGGCGCCGAGTCGGCCACGAACACGATGCCGTCCACCCCGCGCAAGATCAGCTTGCGGCTGGCGTTGTAAAAGACCTGCCCGGGCACGGTGTACAGGTGAAAGCGCGTCTTGAAGCCCTGCACGGTGCCCAGGTCCAGCGGCAGGAAGTCGAAAAAGAGGGTGCGCTCGTCTTCGGTGGCGAGGCTCACCATGTCGCCGCGCAGCCCGGCAGGCACCTTGGAAAAGACGTGCTTGAGGTTGGTGGTCTTGCCCGACATGCCGGGGCCGTAATAGACGATCTTGCAGTTGATCTCGCGCGCCGCGAAATTGATGGTGCTCATGCTGGTCTCCCTTCCCCTCTCGCCTTAGCCGAACAGGTCGTCGAGCAGGGCGTTGGCCCCGCTGGAAAAGTCGTCGCTGAACTGCACGGGCGGCGCGTCGGCCAGCTCTTCAAGAATCAGGGCGACCTGCGCGATGGACTTCTTGGTGTGGACCTTGACGCGCCCCAGCGGCACCGACACGTCGAAAATCAGGGTCAGCAGCGCGGAGTCGCCCACCGACTCGACGTACAGGGTGCCCTGCTCGCCCTGGTGAATCTGCTCGCTGAAGGTGCGCTCGCCCAGCATGTTCGCCAGGGCGGCGGTGGCGGCGGCGTTGGAGGCGACCAGGGTGGCGACGCTGTCGAGGGCCGGGGGGCGGGGCGCCCACAGGGCTTCTTTGTGCGAGAGCACGAAGCCCTTGCGGTCCACCAGCAGGCAGTAACGCACGCCGGTCGCCGCGAGCAGCTCCTCCAGGTGACGGTCCACCCGTTCAAAAGCGTCGCCGTACAGGGCGAGGGTCGGTTCAATCATGTCCCGCCGAGTATAGAAATCCGTTTCACACCGCAATCTGACAGCGCCCCTCCCCAGGGCCTGCCCCGCCGCTACAGCGGATGTTGGCGCTGGAAGGCGGCCCACGAGCGGGCGTCCCGGGGGTACCCGTGCGTCTCTGTCCACATCCAGTAGGGGGTGTAGAGGCTGCGGGCCGAGGCCACCTCGTCGCGGAAGATCTCGGCGCTGAGGCCAGTCGCCAGCAGGCCGCTGGTCTCGAAGCGGCGCAGCACGCCGGAGCGGTCGTAGGGCACCCGGCGCAGCTCGGGCCGCCAGCCCTGCCCCGTGGCGGTCAGCAGCAGGTACTGGGCGCGGGGGTCGCCGTCCATCGGGGTTCCGGCGGCCCCGGTGTTCAGCACCAGCACGCCGCCCCGGTTGGCGCGCGCCGGGCGGTGGATGTGCGAGCCGACCAGCACGCCCGCCCCGCCCGCGAGTTCGGCCACCCGCCCGGGGTCCGTGCGCTCGCTGAGGCTCTCGCGGTAGTCGGCCGGGGTGCCGTGGGCGATCAGGACCTCCGGCAGTCCCGGCGACTCCAGCGTCAGGGTCAGCGGCCAGCCCCCCGGCACGTCCAGCAGCCCGGCGCGGCCCAGTTCGGTCGCCGTCCAGTCGGTCGCCCCCCAGAAGGGGTCGGTGAACCAGTCGCCCGGCAAGGTCTCCGAGCGCCCGTGCCACAGCCGCACGAGGTCGTCGTGGTTGCCCAGGGTAAAGGTCACGTCGTCGCGCGCGAGCAGCAGCGACAGGGCCTCCACCGAATCCGGCCCCCGGTTCACCACGTCGCCGTTCACGATGATGCGCTCGGCCCCCTGTGCCTCCGCGTCGGCCAGCACGGCGCGCAGGGCGTCGGCATTGCCGTGGATGTCCGCGATGACGGCGAGGCGCACGTGGGGCATTGTATAGGGGAAGCTCCGGGCGGTCGGCTTTCACCAAAGGTCTTGCCCACTGCTGAATGCCGCAGGCTGTGCGCCCTATCCTGCCCACCATGATCGAGACGCTGGTCGGAAACACGCCGCTGGTCCAGCTGCGCCGGGTGGTCGAGCCGGGCATGGCCGACGTGTTCGTGAAGCTGGAGGGGCAGAATCCGGGCGGGTCCATCAAGGACCGCACCGCGCTGGGGCTGGTCGAGGACGCCGAGCGCCGGGGCGCACTGAGGCCGGGCGGCACCATCGTCGAGCCGACGAGCGGCAACACCGGCATCGGGCTGGCGCAGGTCGCGGCGGCCAAGGGCTACCGCCTGATCCTGTGTATGCCCGCCCAGATGAGCGAGGAACGCAAACGGACCCTACAGGCCTACGGGGCCGAACTGGTTCTCACCGACCCCGAGCGCCGGATGCTCGCCGCCATCGAGGAAGCCGAGCGCATCGCCGCCGAGACGGGCGCCGTGATGATGGGCCAGTTCACCAACCCCGCCAACCCGCAGACCCACGAGCGCACCACCGGCCCCGAGCTGTGGGGGCAGATGGAAGGCCGCATCGACGCTTTCGTGTACGGCTCGGGCACGGGCGGCACCATCAGCGGGGTGGGGCGGTTCCTCAAGCGGCAGGACCCCAGTATCCGGGTGATTGCAGTGGAGCCTGCCCGCAGCAACGTCCTCTCGGGCGGCGAGCGCGGCGAGCACGGCTTTCAGGGCATGGGGCCGGGCTTTATCCCCGCCAACCTCGACCGCTCGGTGATCGACGAGGTGATTCCGGTCTGGGAGGAGGACGCCTATCCGCTGGCCCGCCGCCTCGCCCGCGAGGAAGGCGTCTTTGTCGGCATGAGCAGCGGCGCGATGGCCTGGGCCGCCCTGGAGGTGGCCCGCCGCCTGGGGCCGGGGGGGCGCGTGGCGACCATCGCCTGCGACACGGGCGCGCGCTACCTCACGACCAGCCTCTTTCACCCGGAGCGGACGGGCACGCCGCAGGGGTACCAGCCGTACTCGCGGGAGCGGGTGGAGGAATAGCCTTCAGCCGCCAGCCGGAACTGCAAAAGCCCCAGCCTGAGCCGGGGCCTTTTTCTTGGGCTGATCGCTCTCCCTACCGCCTGCGCCCCCCGAACATGCCGATCAGGTCGTTCAGGGCATTGCCGTCGCCGTCACGGTCGAGGACGCTGTTCAGGGTGCCCACCATGCCGCCGAGGTTGCCCTGCTGGCCGCTGCCCATCTGCCCGGTGCCAGGGTGGCCCGGCAGTCCGAAGGGATTTTGCTGATCCTGCTCGTGGCGGTAGCCGGGAATGACCTGACCGCCGCCGAGGCCGCCTTCCATCCCGCCGCGCTGCTCGTCGCCCTGGCCGTAGCCGGGGGTTTGCTGGGGCTGTCCGCCGCCCAGCATCCCGCCGAGGCCACCGCCCATGCCGCCTCCCGCCGCACCGCCCCCGATCAATCCGCCCAGGATGCTGCCGATGTCGAAGCCGCCCATGCCCCCCGCCTGACCGCCCAGCGGGCCGCCCATCTGGCCCATGCCGCCTGCCTGGCCCTGACGGCGACGGCTGAGGTAGGCCAGCACCAGGGGCGCGGCCATGGAGAGCAGCTGCATGGCGAGCTGCGGGTCGATTCCGGCGCGGCGGCTGACGGCCTGCGCGGCGGCCTGCTGCTGCCCGCCGAAGACCTTGCCCAGAATCCGCTGGCCCTCGGAGGGGTCGGGCGCCTGACCCTGCCCGAAAAGGTCGAGGGCGCGGCCGTCGTGCTGGTCGAGCGCTCCCGCGAGCGACTGGGCGCCCTGGGGGTCCTGGGCGTTGCGGGTCATCGCGCCGAGCAAGAGCGGGATGGCCGCTTCCATCGCCGCCTCGGTCTGCTGGGGCGAGGTGCCGAGCCGCTGTCCAAGGGTGTTCTGGGCCTGGCCCATGCCGCCGAGCATATTGAAAATGTCCATCATGGTGGGGTTCCTCCTGGAGAAAAAGGGGTGGGGGACTGCCCCCGCAGCGTAGCCCCCCCCGGTGGAAAGCGGGGGAGCGGAGGTTGAGGGTTCGCTGAGCTTCCGGGCAAGGGGAGGGTACGCTGGGACATGACCCGCCCCGCGCTGTCCACGCCGAGCCTGCTGACAGTCTTTCTCACGGCGGTCACCCTGTTCGTCGTGCTGGCCCTCGCCGCGCGGCCTGGGCATGACGCCCTGCGGCTGGCGCTGATTGGCTGGCGCTGATTCTTCCGACGCTGTTGCCTCTGACCTGGTGCGGCGCCGTGCTGTGGCGCTCGCGCGGGCGCGGCAGCCTGCCCTGCCGCTCAACCTTTTCTCTTGGCTGTCCTCGCCCTGCCGGTCGTACAGACGCTGGGGCGGGTGGCGCTGCTCGCAAACGGGCAGCCTCTGCACAGGCTGGACGCCGCCGCCCTGGCCGTGGGCGCCCTCGCGCTGCTGGCGCTGCCTTTCGTCCCCATGAAACGCTAGCCTCCTGCCCATGCCCGCTCCCCTCTCCCCCGCCTTTTTCGACCGTGATCCGGTGCGGGCCGCGCGTGAACTGCTGGGCGCGACCCTGGTGCGCGTGCTGCCGGGCGGCGAGGTGCTCGCAGGCCGGGTGGTCGAGGCGGAAGCCTACGACTGCCTGCGCGACCCCGCCTGCACCGCCGGACGCTTTCACGCCGTCCGCACGCTGGCGATGGCGATTGCCCCCGGCCACTGGCTGTTCTGGACGGCGCACGGCCACCCCCTGCTGCAAGTCGCCTGCCGGGAAGAAGGCGTCTCGGCCAGCGTGCTGATCCGGGCGCTGGAGCCGCTGGAGGGCCTCGGCCACATGCTGACCCACCGCCCCGTCAGCCGCGAGCGTGAGCTGACCAACGGCCCCGCCAAGCTGGTCTACGCCCTGGGCCTGAATCCCGAACAGATCGCCGGGCAGCCGGTCAACGGTCCAGCCCTGCATCTCCTCCCTGGTCTTCCCGTTCCCGACGAACAGGTCGGGATCACCGCCCGTGTCGGGCTGCTGGCGGGGAAGAACCTGCCGTGGCGCTTTCTGATTCGGGGCAATCCCTGGGTGTCGCCCGGCGTGCCCAGCATGGAGCTGTGAGGGGTCGCCCAGCCCCACCCGCTACCCTCCCTCCATGTCCCCCACGCCCGCCGCCCTCCGCGCCCTCGCCCACCGCACCCTGGCCCGACAGCCCTCCGTTCAGGCAGCCCTGAACAGCATGGGCTTCCTTCAGGCCGACCCCATCCGCGCCCCCGCCCGTGCCCAGGACCTGACCCTGATGCAGCGGGTACGCGGCTACCGGGCGGGCGACCTCGAACGCCTCTACCCCACGCTCGATGCCGAGGAAGACATGCTTCCCAACTACGGCTTCGTGACCCGCGAGGTCCAGGCCCTGCTGCACCCCCGCGAACTCCCCGAGACTCGGCTGGAGCGTGAACACCCGGGGCTGCTGGAAGGGGTCCGCGCGCTGGCAGGAGAGCGCGGCGAGCTGCATCCGCGCGACGTGGCGGCGGCGGTCGGGCGGGGCCGGGTGGTCAACGCCTGGGGCGGGCAGTCGGCGGCGAGTACCCGCGCGCTCGATACGCTGCACCGCCGGGGAGAACTGCGGGTCACCCGGCGCGTGGGCGGGGTGCGGCTCTACGGCCCGGCGCCCCATCTGGCGGCCCTGCGCGCGCAGCCGCTCCCCACGCCCCAGCGGCTGCGCGGGGCCGTTCATCTGCTCGCCGCCCTGTACGGCCCGCTGCCCGAAGCCAGCCTGGGCTACCTCGTCGGCCTCTCGCGCTTCGGGTTGCCGCACCTGCACGGTGACCTGCGCTCGGCCTTCCGGGTCGCCGTGCGGGAGGAGCTGACGGGCGCAGAGGCAGGCGGCCTGCGCTATGTGTGGCCCGCCGACTGGAACCCGGACGCGGCCCCCACCCCGCGCGGCGTGCGGATCGTGGGGCCGTTCGACCCGCTGGTGTGGGACCGCCGCCGCTTCGCCCACCTGCACGGCTGGACCTACCGGCTGGAGGCGTACACGCCCGCCGAGAAACGCCAACTGGGGTATTACGCGCTGCCCGTCTTTCAGGCGGAGAGGGCCGTGGGCTGGGCCAACCTGAAGGGAGAAGCGGGCGAGCTGCGGGCCGAGCTGCACTGGGTGCCCGGCGTGCGCGAGACGGCGGCCCTGCGCAAGGGGGTGGAGGCCGAGCTGGGCCGCTACCGGCGGTTCCTGGGCCTGGAGGCGCGCGAAAGCTAAGGCGGCGCCAACTCAGCCCCAGCCCTGCCACGCCTCCGTGACCCGGCGCAGCGCCTGCCTCACCCCACTGCCGCTCCCCTCCCCCTGGGCCTGCCGGGCGGTGGACAGCACGTTCAGCGCCAGGCCCGCGTGCTCCTCGGCGGCAAGCTGGGCGGGCGTGAGGGTCAAGCCGCGCGCGGCGAGTTCGGCCCGGTAGCTCTCCCGCAGGCCGGGGCCGAGACGGGCCGACTCGGGCGCCTCCAGCCGCACGTGCAGCAGGTGGGCGAGGTCTTCTCCCAGGGGGGCCGCGTGCGTCTGCCCGTAGTCGATCAGGATGGGACCGCTCAGGATGGGCGCGCCGCCTTGCAGCGGCCACAGCACCTGCCCCGCGTGGATGTCCCCGTGCGCCAGCGTGACGCCGGAGGTGGCGGCCAGCAGCTCAGGCAGGCGTGAGGCGGCCTGGGTCACGGCCCGCGTCCCGGCGGCGCTCCCACCTGCCGCCCGCCCCAGGCGGGCCGCGCGGCGCCCGGCCGACGACGCGCTCCAGCCCCACTCGCCGCGCAGCTCGGCGTGGTTCCACCAGAAGGCGTGGTGGCGGGCGAGCAGCCGCGCGACCGCGTGCAGGGCGGCCTCGCGTTCGGGGTCACTGGCAAAGGCGCCCCAGCCGAGGGTCGCCGCCGTCAGGTCGGTGGTGACGAGGTGGGCGCGCCAGTGCCGGGGGTCGAGGGCCAGGTGCCGCAGCGGGGCGTGCGGCACCGGCGAGAGCGGCGCGAGGTCGCGCAGGTAGGCCCCCTCGCGCGCCAGCCGCCGGTAGGCCCGCTCGTCACGCCACCCGGCGGGCAGGTACTTCAAAAAGAGGGGGCCATGCCGGGTCGTGTAGCGGGCAAAGGCAGCTCCCTCCCCCACCCAGGCTTCCAGGCGGCGGCGCGGACCCGGAAAGGCGGCGCGCAGCTCGCGCGGCCACACGCGCGAGGAGACGGCGGGACCGCGCCCGCGCATCGCGTCCCCGCCGTCTTGCAGGAGGTGAGGCAGCCGCAAGCGCTCAGGCGATCAAGGAGACCAGCCCGGCCAGCGAGGCCCCGGCGAGCGCCGCCCCCACCACGAAGGCGCCCAGACAGCCCAGCCCCCCCCGGCGCCGCCCGACCTGCCGGTAATGCCCGCCGCGCCCGTAGCCGCCCCGGTGGCCGCTGCTGTGGCTGTGGCCCAGAGCGCCCCCCAGAAAGCCACCCCGGTGCCCGCTGCTGTGGCTGCGGCGCCCGCCGAGGAAGCCCCCGCGCCGGTGGCCGCTGCGGCTGAACGAAAAGGACCCGCCAGAAAATCCACTCATGCTCCCCGGTACGCGGGGGCACGCGCGCGGGTTCCCGGCGGGCGCGAGACCCGACTCCGGAAATGCCACGCCTGCGGCCCAGGCACGCGCGTATCATCCGGCCATGAGCGAACGGAAGTATTTCGGCACCGACGGCGTGCGGGCCGTGGCGGGCGAGTTCCCACTGACCGCCGCCTGGGTGATGAACCTCGGGGCGGCGGCAGGCGAGGTCCTCAAGCGGCAAAACCCCCGGGCCAGCGTGGTCATCGGCAAGGACACCCGCCAGAGCGGCGACATGCTGGAAGCGGCGCTCGCCGCCGGGCTGACCGCACGCGGCGTGACCGTGATCCACGTGGGCGTGCTGCCCACGCCTGGCGTGAGCTACCTCACCCGGCACCTCGGCGCCGACGCGGGGGTGGTCATCAGCGCCTCGCACAACCCCTACCAGGACAACGGGATCAAGTTCTTCGGCCCCGGCGGCCAGAAACTCAGCGACGCGACCGAGCTGGAGATCGAGGCCGCCATCGACGAGGTGCCGACCTTCGCACCCGTCACCGGCGTGGCCCTCGGTTCAGTGACCAACTATGCCGAGGCCGAGCGGCTGTACGTCAATTACCTGCGCTCGCACGCGCCCGACCTGAGCGGGTTGAAGGTGGCGCTCGACTGCGCGAACGGTGCCGCGTACCGGGTCGCCCCCAAGGTCTTTCAGGCGGCGGGCGCCGACGTGTTCGCGGTCTACACCACCCCCGACGGCCACAACATCAACCGGGGCTGCGGCTCGACGCATCTGGAGCACCTCCAGCAGATCGTGCGCGGTGGCAGTTACGACCTGGGCGTGGCCTTTGACGGCGACGCCGACCGGGCGCTGCTGGTGGACTCGCGCGGCAATGTGATTCAGGGCGACCACATGCTGCTGCTGGCGGCCCGGGCGCGCGGGGAGGCAGCGGTCGTCACGACCATCATGGCGAACATGGGGCTGGAGGTGAAGCTCCGGGAGTCGGGCATCCGGCTGGAGCGCACGGCGGTGGGTGACCGCTACGTCCACGAGCGGCTGCACGAGCAGGGCCTGACCCTGGGGGGCGAGCAAAGCGGGCACGTCCTCTTTCTGGACGTGTCACCCACCGGCGACGGGGTGCTCACCGCGCTGCTGACCCTGCGGGCCATGCAGGCGCAGGGCACCACCCTCGACGCCCTCCACGACGAACTGGTGATGTTTCCGCAGACGCTGGTCAACGTGCGGGTGGGCGACAAGAAAGCCATCTCGCGCGACGCCGAGGTCCAGCAGGCTGTCAGCGCCGCCGAGGCCCGCCTGAATGGCCGAGGCCGCGTCAACCTGCGCCCCAGCGGCACCGAGAACCTGATCCGGGTGATGGTCGAGGGTCCCGACGAGGCCGAGATCCACGAGGTGGCCGCCGGGCTGGCCCGCGTGGTCGAGGAACGGGGCCGGGTCGGGGCGTAGGCGAAAGCGGCCCCGCGCCGCCCTCACAACAACGACACAGTGTCGGAAAGGGTGCGGCCAGCCCGGGGCTGCCGGTCTAAGCTGGCCGTATGCCCGAACAGACCCGGCCGGACTACAGCGACCTGCGCGCCCTGCTGGTCAACTGCACCCTCACGCCCTCGCCCGCGCCCTCGCACACCCAGGCGCTGCTGGACGTGTGCCGCGCGATTCTGCAAAGGCAGGGCGTGACGGTGGACGTGCTGCGGGCGGTGGACCACGACCTCGCGCCGGGCGTGTATCCCGACATGCGCGAGCACGGCGCCGCGCACGACGAGTGGCCGGAGGTGTACCGCCGGGTCCAGGCCGCCGACATCCTGGTCCTGGGCAGCCCGATCTGGCTGGGCGAGCGCTCCTCGGTCGCCTCGCGGGTCATCGAGCGGCTCTATGCGCACTCGGGCGAACTCAACGCGAAGGGGCAGTACGTCTTTTACGGCAAGGTCGGCGGCTGCATCGTCACCGGTAACGAGGACGGCATCAAGCATGTCGGGATGGGCGTGCTGTACAGCCTGCAACACCTCGGCTTCACCGTCCCGCCGCAGGCCGACGCCGGATGGGTGGGCGAGGCCGGACCCGGCCCCAGCTACGGCGACGAGCAACCCGGCGGCGGCCGGGTGGGCTTTGACAACGATTTCACCCAGCGCAACACCACCTTCATGACCTGGAACCTGCTGCATTTTGCCCGGATGCTGAAGGACGCGGGCGGCGTGCCCGCCCACGGCAACCAGAAGACCGCCTGGGACGCCGGGCAGCGCTTCGACCACCCGAATCCCGAGTACCGCTGACCCCTGTTCGTCCCTCTCCATGGCCTCCGCTGGCGCTGTCCCCGGTCAAGAGGCCGGACCAACAGGGCCACGTCCTGATCCACGCCGCTCGCCCGACCAGGACAGTCCGACTCGGCTCTCATCCCTTCTGCAAAGGCCTGTCCTTCCATGAGAAGACCATGTGACGCCGGACAGATCGGCCTCTCCTCGTCTGAGACGCAGATACGCCAGGGAAGCTGAGATTTTCAGCGTCTGGGAGTGGGAGCGGATTGTGAACAATTGAGCGCAATCATCAGGGGGGTGCGACCTTCCTCACAGGCGACGTGAAGACACGTTCAATCTTCTAATGCTGGTCTTATAAAAATCTTCATTCTGTGCTTATCTTCGGAGGGCGGCCTGTGGCCTTCCCGCTGGGAGGCGTTTTGCGGAGGTTCGCAGAAACGGCCCCCCCCATGCCCAGACGTTCTCCTCTCCTGCTGGCCCTCTCCCTGACGCTCGCCGCTTGCGGCTCACCGACTCCCGGCCCGGTTCAACCCGGCCCCCCTGCGGCCACCTCACCGCCTGGCTCCGGCATCACGGGCGTGCAGCTGGGCACCGAGACCCTCACGCTGGCACCCGGAGACAGCCAGCAGGTCAAGGCCCGCGTGGAGGGGAGCGGCGACCGGGGACTGGTCTGGGCCAGCACCCAGCCGGGGGTGGCGCGGGTCGATGAGGTGGGGCGGGTCACGGCGGTCGCTCCCGGTCTCGCCCGGATCACGGCCACCAGCCGCCAGGACCCGGCCCGGCAGGCCCAGCTCACGGTCACGGTGTCTGCGGCGGCGGCGCCCCCCACAGCCGACCCTTTCGACATCACCCTGGTCTATCCGGCGGGCAGCCCGCTCACGGCGGCTCAACGGACGGCGTTCAATCAGGCGGCCCAGCGCTGGTCGCAGGTCATCACGGCGGGGCTGCCCGAGGTGCGGGGCGTGCGCCTGTCCAGCGGTGAGACCGTCACGGTGGACGATCTGGTCATCGTTGTGAACAGCGTGGCGCTGGACGGCCCCGGCGGGGTGCTGGGGCAGGCGGGTCCCCGGCAGGTACGTCCGGGGGGCACCCTGCCGCTGTGGGGGGACATGCAGTTCGACGCCGCCGACCTCGCCAGCCTGGAGCAGGGGGGCCGCCTCCAGGGGGTCGTCTTGCACGAGATGGGCCACGTGCTGGGCATCGGGACGCTCTGGAACCGCTTTCTGAGCAGCGACACGTCCTCGTGCGCCAGCGCCACCCGGGTACAGTACGGCGGGGGCAAGGCGCTGCACGAGTACCGCCAGCTCGGCGGCCCGCTGGCGGGCGTTCCGGTCGAGGACCAGCACAGCCCCGGCACCAAATGCGGCCACTGGAAAGAGGACGTGTTCCAGACCGAACTGATGACCGGCTTTGCCAGCGCGGGCCACATGCCGCTCAGCCGCCTCACGCTGGGGGCGCTGGCCGACCTCGGGTACCGCGTCAACTTCGCGCTGGCTGATGCCTACAGCCTTCCTGCGGGCCAGAACCCCGCGCCGCAAAGCGCCGGATGGGAGCTGCGCGAGCGCCTGATCACCCCGGACGGCCTGTTCGACCCGGCCTTCTGAGCGCCCGCTGCCGCTCCGGACGCCCCAGGCGGCGACAGTAGAATGCTCGGCATGACCCCCCCCTCTCCCGACACGCTGGTGCTGATCGACGGGCACGCGCTGGCGTTCCGGTCCTACTTCGCGCTGCCCCCCCTCAGCAACAGCCGGGGCGAAGCGACGCACGCGATTCTGGGTTTCCTGCGCCACACGCTGCGGCTGGCGCGTCAGGCCAGCAACCAGGTCATCGTGGTGTTCGACCCCCCGGTCAAGACCTTCCGGCACGAGCAGTACGACGGCTACAAGTCGGGCCGCGCCCAGACCCCCAGTGACCTCCCGGCCCAGATCAACCGCATCCGCGAACTGGTGGACGCGCTGGGCTGGCCCCGGCTGGAGGAACCCGGCTATGAGGCCGACGACGTGATCGCCTCGGTCACCCGCATGGCGGAGGGCAAGGGCTTTCAGGTCCGGATCGTGACCAGCGACCGCGACGCCTACCAATTGCTCGACGACCACGTGCGGGTCATCAGCAACGACTTCGCCTTGATCGGCCCGCAGGAGGTGCTGGACAAGTACGGCGTGAGCGTGCGGCAGTGGGTGGACTACCGCGCGCTGACGGGCGACGCCAGCGACAACATTCCCGGGGCCAAGGGCATCGGTCCCAAGACGGCCGCCAAGATCCTGCAAGACCACGGCACCCTCGACGCCGCGCTGGAGGCCGCAAAGGCAGGCACGCTGGAGCCGAAGGGCGCCCGCGAGAAGCTGCTGGCCTCGGAAGCCGACGTGCTGTTCAGCCGCGACCTCTCGCGCATGGTGACCGACCTGCCACTGAGGGTCGAACTCGGCGCCCTGCGCGGCCAGGGCGACCCCGCGCGGCTGGAGGAGCTGCTCGACGAACTCGAACTTGCCTCGCTCAAGCGCGACGTGCTGACCCTGACCCAGGGGGCCGGAGCGCTGGGGCAGGGCCAGACCGACCCCATCGCGCGGGCGGCGACGGCAGCCGCGGCCCCGGCTTCCGCTCCCGGCACCTTCACGCCGCCCCCGCTGGCCGAGTGGCGCACGCCCGGCCAGGACGTGACCTGGGGCTACGTCCTGTCGCGCGAGGACGACCTGACGGCCGATCTGATCGCGGCGGCCACCTTCGACGGCGAGCTGGCGCGGGTCGCGCCGGTCGAGCAGCAGACCCCGCCCGCAGGAGCGGAAGGCGGGCCGGAAGCCGCCTCGCCGGAAGGCCCGCTGTTCGGCAGCGACGGTGACAGCGCCCCGCCCCTCAGCAAGGCCGAGCAGAAGGCGGCGCAGAAAGCGGCGGAAAAGGCCGCGAAGGCCGCAGAAAAAGCCGCCCAGCGTCAGGCGGCCCTCTATCCCCCCACCGTCTCCGACGCCGAGTTCATCGGGCAGCGGGCAGTGCGGGCGGCGGGGGCCAAGGCGCTCGCGGCGCACCTCAGCGTGCGCGGCACCCAGGTCGAGCCGGGCGACGACCCCCTGCTGGTGGCCTACCTGCTCGACCCCTCGAACACGGCCATGCCCGCCGTCTCCGAGCGCTACCTGGGCACGGGTTGGCCCGACGACGCCGCCACCCGCGCCGCGATCACCGACCGCCTGCTGCGCGAGCTGCCCGGACAGCTCGACGAACCGCGCCGCAAGCTCTACGAGGAGATGGAAAAGCCGCTGGCAGGGGTCCTCAAGGACATGGAGGTGCGCGGCGTGCGGCTCGACAGCGCCTATATCCGGGGGCTATCGGAGGCTGCGGCGGGGCGCCTCGCCACCCTGGAGGCCGAGATCCACAGGCACGCGGGCCGCGAGTTCCCCATCCGCAGCCGCGATCAGCTCGAAACGGTGCTGTACGACGAACTCGGCCTCGCAAGCGGCAAGAAGACCAAGCTGACCGGCAAGCGCAGCACCGCCGTCTCCGCGCTGGAACCGCTGCGCGAGGAGCACCCCATCATCCCCGCCTTGCTGGAATACCGCGAGCTGGAAAAGCTGCGCGGCACCTACCTCGACCCCCTCCCCAACCTCGTCAACCCGCGCACCGGGCGGCTGCACACCACCTTCGCGCAGACGGCGGTGGCGACCGGGCGGCTCAGCAGCCTCAACCCCAACCTCCAGAACATCCCCATCCGCTCGGAACTCGGCCGCGAGATTCGCAAGGGCTTTATCGCCGACGAGGGCTTTTGCCTGATCAGCGCCGACTACTCGCAGATCGAGTTGCGGCTGCTGGCCCATATCGCGGACGATCCGCTGATGCAGCAGGCCTTTCAGGAGGGGGCCGACATCCACCGCCGCACCGCCGCGCAGGTGCTGGGGCTGGAGGAAGCCACCATCAGCGCCAACCAGCGCCGCGCCGCCAAGACGGTCAATTTCGGGGTGCTGTACGGCATGAGCGCCCACCGCCTCAGCAACGACCTGGCGATTCCCTACGCCGAGGCCGCCTCCTTTATCGAGATCTACTTCAGCACCTACCCCGGCATCCGGCGCTACATCGACCAGACGCTGGAATTCGGGCGCGAGCACGGCTACGTCGAGACGCTCTACGGCCGCCGCCGCTACGTGCCCGAGCTGAAGGCGCAAAACCGTACCCTGCGCGAGGCGGGCGAGCGCCTGGCCTACAACATGCCGATCCAGGGCACCGCCGCCGACATCATCAAGCTGGCGATGGTGCAGCTGGACCGCGAACTGGAGGCCAAAGGCGCGCGGCTCCTGCTGCAAGTTCACGACGAACTGCTGATCGAGGTCCCGGAGGAGAGCGCCGACGAGGTCGCCCGGATTACCCGCGAGGTGATGGAGGGCGCCGCGCAGCTCAGCGTGCCGCTGGCGGTCGAGGTCGGCGTGGGGCCGAACTGGTACGACACGAAGTAGCGTGCCGGACAGCACGGGAGGGGCCGCCTGCGTACCTGTGCAGCAGGCCCCCTTTATCTGGGGGAGGCAGGCCCCTCAGACCTTGACGAACTCCTGCACGCCCATCACGAACATCACCGCGCCGCCGACCGCCACCTCGACCGGGTCGGAGACCATGCCCTCACCCTGCTCGCCCATCGGGACGCTGGGGGTGACCAGCCGGGTGCGGGTGCGGCAGGTCTGCTGCACGTGGCGTTTGAGGTCCGCGAGGCGCTCGTCGGGCACGCCGATCATCAGCGTGGTGTTGCCCTCGCGCAGGAAACCTCCGGTGCTCGCCAGCTTGGTGACCTCAAAGGCGTTTTCAGACAGCACGCGCACGAGGGCAGCGGCGTCCGCATCCTGAATCACGGCGAGAACCAGCTTCATGAAGGGCAGGATAGCAGAGCCGCCGTGACGGGCAGGTCAACGGGGCCGCGCTGCGGGCCAGCGCCACAGCAAAAGCCCCCTTGCGGGGGCCTGGGGGGATGCGGGCAGCGGCGTGCTTACGCAACCTGCTTTTTCTTGCTGGTGGGCGCGGGCGACTGCTCCTGCCCGATGGCCTGCGTCTCCTTGAGCCGGAAAATCACCAGGCTGCCCACAAAGGTGCAGGTGATCATGCCGTGCGCGTTGAGCAGCGACAGGGCCGTCATCACGTCCTCGCGGGTCATGCGCAGCTGCTCGCTCATGTACAGGGCGCTGTCGGCGCGGCCCTCGAGGTAGTCGCGGACCTTCTTGGCCCCCTCGGTCAGGGGCGTGGCAGGCACGTCGGCCAAGCCGGGGTCGGCCAGGCCGTACACGGCGCGGGTCCCGGTGCCGGGCAGGCGGCGGACGCGCCCCTGGTCGAGCAGGCTGGCCAGCGCCGCGCGCAGGTGCGACAGCGCCAGGCCGGTCGTCTTGGCCAGTTCGGTCTCGACCCACTCGGGCTTGCTTTCCAGCGCCTTGAGGACGAGCTTCTCGTTGGCGCGGCGGGTTTCTTGCAGGTCTTCGAGGGTGGGGGGATTGAACATGCGCTATCCTCCGGCTAAACCAGTCTGGCCTGTGGCCGCCCCTGGCGTGAGAGTGAGAGGTGTACTCGGTACAAGTGCGCTCCTGGGCGCAACTTTCCTATTGTGACAGGTCACGGTAGGCTTTGCATGAGGCAACCTGCATCCTGGAAAACGCCGCAGCCACTTCACACAAAGAGCGACGGGCGACACGAGCGCGGCCCGCCTGAAAAGGTGGTCTATGGTAAGCGGTTTGGCCTAACCCCACCGTGAGCCAGCCTGCCTTTGCAACCCTTGACAAGAACTGGTCAAGGAAACTTGACTCCCGGAGGGACCCTCGCCTACACTCCCTGTCAAGGAGGGTTGACATGACGCGACAGCTGTTCATAGGTGAGCGGCCGGAAGCCTGGGCCGCTGCCCGCGCGGTGCCGAAGCCCCCCGGCTGGGGGGAGGGATGAGCCTGCCCTCGCGCGAGAGGCGGCTGGCGAGGAGCCGCCGGGCGGAAGTCGTCGCGGGCGTGCTGGCCCTGGTGGGGTTTCCCCTGGTGATCTTGTGGCCCACGCTGCTGCCCGCCTACCTCGGCGCTTTTCTGCTGCTGACGGCAGCGCTGACGCTCTGGCAGTACCGCGTGATGGACGAGTTTCGCCGTGCCCGCTTCCTGAAGGCGTGGGCGGCGGCCGGGGTGGCGGGCCTGACCGCCCTGACGGGCCTCATCGTGTGGGCTTTAGTGCTGCTGGCGCCGCGCGGAGGGCCGGGCCTGTCGGTGGCCGTCTCCCTCCCCCTCTGGGGCCTGTACCTGCCCTGGCTGGCGATGCTGGCAGCCTTTTTCGCGGTCACCGCGTACCTGTACCGCCGGGACACCCGTGGGTAACCCATGAACAACCGCATCCGGACCCTGCGGACCGGGCGCGGCTGGACCCAGGCCGATCTGGCCGAGCGGCTGGACGTGAGCCGCCAGACCGTGAACGCCCTGGAAACCGGCAAGTACGACCCCAGCCTGCCGCTGGCCTTCCGCCTCGCGCGGCTGTTCGGGCAGCGGATCGAGGACATCTTCGACGACGGGTCTGGCGCCCGGGAGGAACACGGACCATGCTGAACATCCGGAACCTGAGCAAGACCTACGGCAAGCACGCGGCCCTGCGGAACGTGAGCCTCCACGCCGGAGAGGGCGAGGTCTTCGGCCTGCTGGGACCCAACGGCGCCGGAAAGACCACGCTGCTGCGGATCATCGCGACGCTGCTGCGCCCCAGCTCGGGCACGGCGGAACTGGCGGGCCACGATGTGACGCGCGACCCCGAAGCCGTGCGGCGGGTGATCGGGGTGGTCAACGGCGGCATGGGGCTGCCCGCCCGCCTGACCGGGCGCGAGGTGCTGCGCTCCTTTGCCGGGCTGTACGGAATGAGTAAGGCGCAGGCCGACGCCCGGATCACCGAGCTGGACGTGGCGCTTGACCTCGGGCGCGCCCTCGACGCCCGGGCGGGCGAGTACTCCACCGGCATGAAGCAGAAGGTGGTGATTGCCCGCGCGGTGATCCACGACCCGCAGGTCCTGATTCTGGACGAGGCGGCCAGCGGACTGGACATCTTCGCGCGCCGGACGCTGCTCGACTTCGTGGCGGCGGCGCGGCAGCCGGGCAAGCTGACCCTCTATTCGACGCACGTCATGAGCGAGGCCGAGGAGGTCTGCGACCGGGTGGCGATCTTGCACCAGGGCGAGCTGGTCACCGTCGGGCCCATTCCCGAGATTCTGGCCCGGACCGGCGAGCGCAACCTGGAGCGGGCCTTTTTCACGCTGGTGCGCGGCGCGGAGGCCCAGACGGCGGCCGCGGCGGTGGCCCATGCGTCCTGAGCTGCCGCGCTGGAACTACCTCTGGCGGGTGGCCTCGCGCGACCTGCTCTCCACCCTGCGCGACCGGCGGACCATCACAGGCACCATCCTGATTCCGCTGCTGCTGATCCCGCTGTTCACGCTGGGGCTGCCCCTGCTGCTGGGCCGCTTTATCGGCGGGCAGGCGCAGGAGCGCCAGCGGGTGGGCGTGGTCGGCCCCCTGCCCGCCCCGCTGCGCACGGCGCTGACTCGCGACGAGCAGGCCCCCGACGGCAGCGTTCTGCGCGCCGGGGTCGAGCTGGTGCCGGTCTCGGACCCCCGCGCGGCCGTCCAGTCGGGCGAGGTGGACGCGGCCCTGCGCGCGCCCGCCCCGCTGCCTACCCGCGCGGGCGACGGCAGCGGCACGCTGGAGGTCTACGCCAAGCTGGGCAACCTGCGCGCCCAGACCGGGGCCTACGCCAAGGTGCAGTCCACCGTCGAGGCCTACAACCGCGAGCTGGCGGTCGAGCGCCTGGACAGCCTGGGCCTGGGCGAGCAGACGCTGAGGCCCGTCGCCCTCGCGCCCATCGACGCCAGCCCCGAGCAGGAGCGCCGCAGCGGCCAGCTCGCCTTTCTGATTCCGCTCCTGATGCTGAATTTCATCCTGACCGGGGCGATGGCGACCGCGCTCGACGCCACGGCAGGTGAAAAGGAACGCGGCACCCTGGAAAGCCTGCTGGTGTCTCCGGTGCGGCGCTCGGAGGTCGTGGCCGGCAAGCTGCTGGCGACCACCGTCACGGCCCTGACCACGGCCCTCTTTAGCGTGCTGGGCTTTCTCGCCAGCGGCCTGATCGCCCGGCTGGCCGTGCCCGGCGCGGGCGCCGCCAGCGAGGTCACCCAGGCGTTCGGCGGCCAGCTCACGCTAAGCCCAGGGGGCGCGCTGACCCTGCTGGGCACCGTGATCAGCGCCGCGCTGCTGATCAGCGCGATCTTGATCGCCCTGAGCATCTACGCCCGCTCCTACAAAGAAGCCCAGACCTACGTCACGCCGCTGACGCTCGCCATCGTGTTTCCGGCGGTGCTGCTGCAATTCAGCGACTTCCTGACGCTGGGGGCAGGCACCTACGCCATTCCGCTGTTCGGCAGCATGGTCGCCATCCTCGACATCGTGCGCGGCAACCTGACGCCCGCGCACGCCGCGACCGCCATCGCCGCCAACCTGCTCGGCGCGCTGTTGATGGGGCTGCTCGCCCTGCGGTCCTTCGGGCGCGAGGAGGTCATCTTCCGCAACTAGCGGCATCACGCCACAGCAGAGGGCGGACCCTTCCATCCCGGAGAGTCCGCCCTTCAGGTTCCGTCGCCGTTCAGGTCAGGCGGGTGGGGTTGTTGGGATCAGCGGCGGTGGTCTGCCCTTCGCTGGGGTCCGGCTGGGTCTCCAGCGCCGCCGTGCCAGTCTCGTGGGGGCGCACGGTCAGCGGGTCAATGGATGGTTCTTCCTTGCTCACGCTGTCCACCAGGATGTCGAGCACGTCCCCGGCGCGCGCGGCGTCGATGGCCTTGTGGGTCACGATCTCGCCGACGTTGAGGATGATGGTGTCGTCAGGGGCCAGGATTACGCGGGTCACCGGGCGGCCCAGCGCGTCGCGCACCTTCTGCTCCATCTGCTGTTCCTGCCGGTTCTCGAGCGCCTGCCCGGCCTCGTCGCGCTTGTCGCCCAGCCAGGCCTTGGCGCGGTCGAGCAGGTTGCTCGCGCCCTCGCTGACGCTGGCGACGCCGCCCGCCAGGGCTGCGGTCGTTCCCGAACCGGCGCTGGTCGTGCCTGTCCCGGCCGCCGCCGTGGTGGCGTTCAGCAGCGCCTGTTCGACACCCAGGGTGCGGGCACGTTCCGCGACCAGCGGGGTCACGATCTGCCCCTGCACGGCGAGGAGGCTCCCGCCGGGCGCGCGCACATCGCTGCGCACCCGCCGCCCGATGGCGTCCTCGACTGTCGGCTCGCGCCGCTCACGCACCGCCTGCACCTGGTCCCCGATGGCCCCGCCGGTCGCGGCGGCGGTCAGGGCGGCGAGTTTCCCGGCCTGCTCGGCGCGCTCGGCCTGGAACTCGGTGATCAAAGCGCCCTTATGAACGATGATCTCCTGCACGCCGTCGGCCATCTCGGCCACCACGTCGTTGGCGGCCGTCTTGCCCACCACGAATTCCTTCTGGCGTTCGGCGGTCGCGCCGCGCAGGTCCTCGTAGCTGCCCTGCACCCGCTCCTTGGCCGTGTCATAGGCGCCCGCGAGGACCCCCCCGGTCGCGGCGGTGGCCAGCGCGGTGAGCTTGCCGGCGCCCTCGGCCTGCTCGGCCTGCTCGGCCGTGATGGTGTCTCCCTTGTGGACAATCACCGTGCCGTCTTCTAGGGCGATGTCGCCGCCCGCCGTCTTGCCGACGACGTATTCCTTCTGGCGCTCCTTGGTGGCCTCGGCGATGTTCTCGTAGCTGTGCTTGACGCTCTCGGCCGCGCTCTGGTAGGCGCCGCTGAGGCTCTGGCCCGCCGATTGCAGGCTGCCCTTGAGGCCGCCGGGTTCCTGCTCCTGCATGGCCGTCGCCACGCTGATGGGCACGATGGCCGCGTCGTGGCCGATCTGCACGTCCTCGGGGGCAGGCACGAAGGTCCGCCCGCTCGACAGGTCGCTGAAGATGCCGCCGGTCGCCTCGTAGCCCTCGACGTGGCCGGTGCGCTCGTCGAAAAACACGTCCGCGATCTTGCCCAGGTTCTGCCCGTCGGTGGTCAGCAGCGTCATGCCGGTCAGGCTGACATTGGAGTCCAGCACCTCGGCCAGCCGGCCGTCCTCGCGGGTGGAAGTCACCGCGTCGGCGCTGTCCACCATGATGGCGTCCTCACCGATGGAGCGGATCGCCTCGAAGGGCACGACCCGCGCGGCGCGGAACCAGCCGCCCTCGTCAACCAGCAGGCCCAGCACCTGATTGGCCTGGTGGTCGAACACCAAGTCGCGCACCGAGTCCACGCGCTCGCCCGTGTTGATCGCCACGACGTGGCGCCCGAGCAGTTCTTTGCCTTTGATCATGCAGTCACTCCATTCAGCGCAAGAGATGAGGAAACGCCGCCAGCCGCGCCCACGCCGCTCAAAACCCGAGGTTCAGCAGGCCCTGGGGCTTGAGATACAGGAAATAGGCGAGCAAGAAGAGCACCAGCAAAATCAGGATGATGAGCAGGGCGGTTCGGCCGCCTCCCCCACCAGTGCCTTGCAATCGGGCCATAGGTCAATCCTCCTGCCCGGAGTCTAAAAACCCCTGCTCTCCGCTGTGAGGTTTCCCCCCTCACCCGGAGTTGAAGCAACCTTGCGCTGGCCTTAAGACGCCCTAGCCGCGCTGGCCCGGGGGGCGGCACGCGCTGCCCAGCGGCTCTGCCGCGCCCACCCGGGCACCTGGGGACCCGCGGCCCGGTTCAGACAGGTGGGGGCTGCCCCCCGCCGCTGCCCTAGACTCCGCTCATGTCCGCCCAGCCTCTGGCGCCGCTGCCGCCCGGCCTGCACCCCGGCGCCCCCCGCACGGCCCGGGAGGTGCCGCTGGGCGAGTGGCCGCTGACCGTCCTCGTCGGCGTGACCGGGGTGGGCAAAAGCACGGCGCTGGCCGCGCTGAGGGCGGCGGACCCGGCTGCGCGGGCCTTGCCCGACCGCCGCGAGATCACCGACCACGTGATGCTGGCGCCCGGCCCCATCACCGACCGGGCCGAGCGCTTCGCCCGGACGGCCCGCTACCGCGCGCAGCATCCCGGCGGGATGGCGCACGCCCTGGGCACCCTCAGCGCCGACACCGCGGTCTGGGGCGAGCGGCTGCTCTTCGACGGCCTGCGCGGGTGGGAGGAGGTCGAGCACGCGGCCCGGCATTTTCCCGCCTGGCGCTTCGTGGCCCTGCACGCCCCCGACGCCGAGCGGGTGCGCCGACTGCTGGGCCGCGCGGACGCCTTTGACCGGGTGACGGCGGGGCACCGCTCCGGCGGCGTGCTGCGCGCCGAGCTGGGCGCCCTGCCCGGGGTGGCCGCTGTCCTGACCCCGGCGGAACTGGACGCCCTGGCGGCGCTGGAGGGCCAGGGCCACCCGCCCGCCGACATCCTCGCCAAGACCCGCATCGTGGTCACCGAGCGCGAGCACTACGACCCGCAAGCCGCGTGGAGCTTCTTGCAGACGCTGCCGCCCGCCCGCGCGCTGCTGCTCGACACGGTCGCCCTCGCGCCCGAGCAGGTGGCGGCCGCCGTCGGGGCCTGGGGGGCGGACTGGGGTGGCCGGGGCGGGGCCGGGGCGTGAGCGCGCCCCGGGTCGCGCGGGTCGAGGGCCTGCCTTTTCGCCTGCCGCTGACGGGCACGTTGGCCTGGGGCGCCCACAGCACCCTGAGCGCGGCCGAGCACGTGCTGGTGCGGGTCACGCTGGACGACGGCACGGTGGGCCACGCCGAGGCCCCCCCGCGCCCCACCATCTACGGCGAGACGGCCGCGAGCGTGGTGGCGATCCTGGGCTGGCTGGAACCTGCCCTGCGGGGCCTGTCCATCACCGACGAGGCCGCCCTGAGCCGGGTGCGGAACAGCGCGGCGAACAACCACACCGCGCGCGGCGCGCTCGACCTGGCGCTGCACGACGCCCGCGCCCGCGCCCAGGGCCTGAGCCTGTGGGACACCTGGCTGGGTCCGCACACGCGGGTGCGCGTCAGCTTCATCCTGGGCATCGACACTCCGGCGGCCATGCTCGCCGAGGCCGAGCGGGTGGTGGCCTCGGGCGTGCGTTGCCTCAAGGTCAAGGTGGGGCGCGACCACGCCCGCGACCTCGCGGTGATCCGTGACCTGCGGTCCGCCTTCGGGGACGCGGTGCAGCTGTACGCCGACAGCAACGAGACCCTGACGCCAGAGGAAGCGCCCGCCGCCCTGGCCGCCATGCGCGGCGCGGGCCTGACCTGCGTGGAGGAACCGCTCCCGGTGCGCGAGCTGCGGGCCAGGGCGGCCCTGCACGCCCAGGGCATCCTCCCCATCGTGGCCGACGACTCGTGTTTCACGCCAGGCGACCTGGACCGCGAACTGAGTTTTGGCACCTTCGACATTCTGAACGTGAAGACGGCGCGCAGTGGCCTGACCGACGGGGCGGCGATGCTGGGGCAGGCCGCCGCCCACGGCAAGCGCGGCATGGTCGGCTCGCAGGCCAGCAGCGGTCTGGGCACCCTGCACGCGGCGCTGCTCGCCACCCGGCCCGAGGTGACCGAGCCGTGCGAGCTGAGTTTCGTGCTCAAGCTGGAAGCGGACCTGCTCGACCGCCCCCTCACCTTCCAGGACGGGTGGCTGGACGTGGCGGCGCTGCGGGACCACAGGCTCGACCCGGCGCAGCTGCGGCGCTTCCGGCTCTAGACAACCCGCCCGCCTGCCCGCCGCTTGTGCCGGGAACACCACAGTTCTTCTTCATGGCAGCTCGACAGAATGAGCCATGAGCCAAGAAATGCTCAATGCCCTCCTGCTCCCGCTGCTGTTCAGCATGATCGGCGGCAGCTACGCCTACCTGCGCTTTCCGGACCGCCGCCCCCGGGTGCTGCTCACGCTGGTCCTTTTTCAGCTGGTCGGCGCCTACGGGCACAGCGCGCAGCCGGAGATGGCCCTTTTCGGCCTGCTGGGGCTGCATATGCTGGTCGTGTGCGCCCTGCTGCTGCACCACTTGCAGGCCCCCAGGCCAGAACTCGCGCCGGAGTGGAAGCGGCGCGAGTAAGGCTCTCCGCGCCCTCCAGAGGGGCCGCCGCAACGGCCACAAGAATGACCCCCGCCCGGGCTTCGCGGGCGGGGGTCATGCGGCGCCTGAGCGTTACGCCGAAGCGGTCGCGCCCGCCTCGCTCTTGGCCAGAATCCCGCGCAGCACGGTCTGGAGAATGCCGCCGTTCTTGTAGTAGTCGATCTCGACCGGCGTGTCGATGCGGCACTGGAGGGTGACCTCGCGCGCCACGCCGTCCTTGCCCGTCACGCGCAGGGTCACGTCCTGACGGGGACGCAGATCGGTGGGCAGGATCAGGTCGAAGGTCTCGTCGCCATTGATGCCCAGGCTGTCGGCGGTCTCGCCGTTCTTGTACTGGAGGGGCAGCACGCCCATGCCGACGAGGTTGGAGCGGTGGATGCGCTCGAAGCTCTCGGCGATCACGGCCTTCACACCCAGCAGGAAGGTGCCCTTGGCGGCCCAGTCGCGGCTCGACCCCATGCCGTAGTCCTTGCCCGCGAAGACCAGCAGCGGCACGCCCGCTTCCTTGTAGGCGGTCGAGGCGTCGAAGATGGAGGTCACCTCGCCCGTCAAGAAGTTGGTGGTGAAGCCGCCCTCGGTGCCGGGCGCGAGCTGGTTTTTCAGGCGGATGTTGGCAAACGTACCGCGCG
>NZ_JACHFN010000009.1:122500-151479 GCF_014201885.1 Deinococcus budaensis
CCTGGGCGGCGTTCGCTGGGCCTGCTGTCGAGGAGGCTCAAGCTGGAGCGCCGTTGTCCCCTTCCTCTCGCGGGGGCCTTGTGGGGCCACAGAGGAGCGGGGCAGAAACGCGACGCCTTCTTTTGCTGTTCTGCGGCTCCCGCCCTCCCCTTCTGGGCGAGGATGGGGGGCATGTCCGGTCCCCTGCATGGTCTGACGGTGCTCAGTCTCGCGCTCAATCTGCCGGGGCCGCTGGCCGCCGCCGCGCTGCGGGAGGGTGGCGCGCGGGTCGTGAAGGTCGAGCCGCCGGGAGGGGACCCCTTCCAGGCGCTGGCGCCGGAGTGGTACGCGGAGCTGACGCAGGGGGTGGAGGTCACCACGCTCGACCTGAAGACGCCGCCGGGGCAGGCGGCGCTGCACACGCACCTGGCGGGAGCGGACCTGCTGCTGACGAGCAGCCGCCCGGCGGCGCTGGCCCGGCTGGGAGTGGGCGGCGCGGCGCTCGCGGCACGCTACCCCCGGCTGTGCCGCGTGCTGATCGTGGGCGACACGCGCGAGCCGGAAGTGCCCGGCCACGACCTGACCTACCAGGCGGAGGCCGGACTGCTCGACCCCGCGCGGCCCGCCATGCCGCGCACGCTGCTGGCCGATCTGTTGGGCGGCCGCGAGGCGCACGCCGCCGCACTGGCGCTGCTGCTGGGGCGCGAGCGCGGCGGCACGGAGCGCGAACGGCGGGTCGGCCTGGGCGACGCCGCGCGCTGGGCCGCCGGGCCGCTGCGGCACGGGCTGACCGCCCCCGGCGGGCCGCTCTCGGGCGCGCAGGACCGCTACCAGCTGTACGCCACCGCCGACGGGACCGTCGCGGTCGCGGCGCTGGAGGACCACTTCGCCGCGCGCTGGCGGGCACTTACCAGCCCCGACCCGCAGGCGACCGTGCGGGCGCGGCCCACCGCCCACTGGCTGCGGCAGGCGCGGGAACACGATCTGCCGCTGTGCGAGGTCGCAGGGGAGGGGGCTGCCGGGCGCGGAGCAGCCGGAGACGACTAAGCGCAGTGTTCCGCTCGGAATGCGGCGTTGAGTGGCGGGCGGTGGAGGTGTACAATTCTCTTATTGAGAATCATTCTCGTTAAGAGGTTCCCTTTCGCCCGTCTGGAGGTGCCATGACTGTCCCGCTCGCTTCGCCCCGCCCGCAGCCGCAGGCTTCGGCCTCGCCGCGTTTCCGACCTGACCCGGGCCTGCGCCGGGCGATCTTGCTGACCGCGCTGACCCTGCTGGGGCTGGTGTTGGGACTGCTGGGCGAGTATCTGCTGGATTGGGCACCCCTGACGGCGGTGGGCTTTGGACTGGCGTATCTGGCGGGGGGAATTCCCTCGGCGCGGGAGGCGCTGCGGACCCTCTGGCACGAGCGCAAACTCGACGTGGACCTCCTGATGGTGCTGGCCGCGCTGGCGGCGGCGAGCATCGGGCAGTGGGCCGACGGGGCGATCTTGCTGCTGCTGTTCAGCCTCTCGAACACCTTGCAGGACTGGGCGATGGGCCGCACCAAGGGCGCGATAGCGGCGCTGATGAACCTCAACCCCGAGGGCGCGACCGTGCGCCGGGACGGCGTCGAACGCTGGTGCGAGCTGGGCGAGATCCGGGTGGGCGACCTGCTGGTCGTGCGGCCCGGCGAGCGCATCGCCGCCGACGCGCGGGTGGTGCGCGGGCAGACCAGCGTGGACGAGTCGCCCATCACCGGCGAGAGCGTGCCGGTGGACAAAGCGCCCGGCGCCGCGCTCGCCTCGGGCACCGTGAACCTGAACGGCAGCGTGGAGGCCGAGGTGCTGCGGCCTGCGGGCGAGAGCACCCTGGCGCGGCTGGTCGCCCTGATGGAGCAGGCGCAGACGCAAAAGAGCCGCGCCGAGAGCCTCAGCGAACGCTGGGAGAGTCCCTACGCCACGGCGGTGCTGCTGGGAGTGCCCGCCGTGTTCGCCCTGCTGCACTCCGGCTTCGGCCTGCCGACCGATGCGGCGTGGTACCGCGCGATCTCGTTCATGGTGGTTGCCAGCCCCTGCGCGGTGGTGATCTCGACCCCCGCCGTGATGCTCAGCGCGATGGCCGCCGCCGCGCGCTCGGGCGTGCTGTTCAAGAGCAGCGCGGCGCTGGACGCGCTGGCGGGCGTGAGGACCATCGCCTTTGACAAGACCGGCACGCTGACCCAGGCCAGGATGACCCTGACCCACCTCGTCGCCGACGACGAGCGCGCGGCCCTGGCCCTGGCGGCCGGGCTGGAGGCGCACAGCGAGCACCCCATCGCCCGGGCGGTCGTGACGGCGGCCCGCGAGCGCGGCATCGAACCGCTGGCGGTGGCGGACGCGCAGGCGATTCCCGGCCACGGCATCGGGGCGCGGCTGCCGGAGGGCGAGCGGGCCTGGGCAGGCAACCTGCGCCTGGCTGGGCGGGAGGGGGCCGCCCTGACCCCCGCGCAGGAGGCGGCGCTGGCCGGGCTGAACCGGGCGGGCAGTTCCAGCGTGATCGTGGGCCGGGGAACGCGCGTGTTGGGCGTCCTGGGCGTGGCCGACGCGCTGCGCCCCGGGATCGGGGAGGCGCTGACCCGGCTGGAGGCCAGCGGGGTCGAGCACCGCGTCATGCTGACCGGCGACCGCCAGGAGGTCGCGCAGACGGTGGCGCGCGAGGTCGGCCTGACCGAGTTCCGCGCCGAGCTGCTGCCGGAAGACAAGCTGCGCCTGATCGGTGAACTGCCCGCGCCCGTGGCGATGGTGGGCGACGGGGTCAACGACGCGCCCGCCCTGGCCCGCGCCGACCTGGGGGTGGCGGTCGCCTCGGGCACCGACGTGGCGATCGAGAGTGCCGACGTGGTCCTGATGCAAAACGACCTGGGCAAGCTGGCGGGCGCGGTGCGGCTGGCGCGTGAGGCGCGGCGCACCGTGCGGCTGAACCTGACGTTCGCGTTCGGGGTGATCCTGATCGTCGCGCCGCTGGCGGTGGCCGGGCAGGTGCCGTTGCCGCTGGGCGTGCTGGCGCACGAGGGCGGCACGGTCTTCGTGGTGTTCATGGGGCTGCGGCTGCTGCGCCGCCGGGTGTAGCTGAGCCTGGCCGCCCGCATTCGTCCGAGCATCCTTTCACTCTTCCTACCCCACCGGGGAGGTCCCCATGCCCCGTCTGACTCATCCCCGCCGTTTCTCGCCGCTGCGTCTGCTGGCCTGGCTGCTCGCCGCCTTCGTGGTGCTTCAGCTCGTGCCCTATGGCCGGGCGCACAGCAATCCGCCAGTGCGGGCCACGCCGAACTGGGACTCGGCCCAGACCCGCGAGCTGTTTGCCCGCGCGTGCGCCGACTGCCACAGCAACGCGACCCAGTGGCCCTGGTACAGCAACGTCGCGCCCGTCTCGTGGTTGGTGCAGCGCCATGTGGACGAGGGACGCGCACAGTTCAATGCCTCGGAACCAGGCTTCGGACGAGAGGCGGAGGAGGCCGCCGAGCAGGTGGAACAGGGCGAGATGCCTGAACCCACCTACCTGCCCCTGCACCCGGAAGCGCGGCTGAGCGCCCCCGAACGCGACATGCTGATTCGCGGCCTGGCCGCCACCTTCGGCTCCGAGAGAGGCGGGGAGGGGGGCGAACGCGGGGGCAGCAAGGACTGAGACGCCTGGCTCCCGGAGGTCATCCGCAGAGGGGGGGAAAGGGTCAGAGTCTGGATGAGGCCAGTCCCCGCGCCTCATCCCCGGCGGGGCCCCGAGGGGGTACGCTGGTTTTGCACTTCACCCCGAGGGAGGCCCACCCATGAGTGACGATCACCCCCGCCCCCCCACTGAGAGCACTGCCGAGCGCAGCCCGCAGGGCGGTGCCAAGGACACCGACGACCTCAGCGGCATTCAGGGCGTGCAGCGGCCCGGGATGCAGGAGAAGGGCCAGCAGGTGGCAGAGACCCCCAAAGACGTGACTGGCGAGCACGACGCCATTCAGCCGCAACACCAGCGCCGCTGAGGGCGCGAGGAGGCCCCATGAGCGCAGGCGACCCCAAGAGCGGCACCGGCCCCCAGGACAACGTGCCCCAGGAGCAGGTGCAGACCAACCCCAACTGGGACACGGGGGGCGAGAAGACCCCGGCCGCAGACGAGCAGCAGCGCTACTGGCACCAGGTCAGCGACGAGAACGCCCACGCGGGCGACGCGGCTCCGGTCACTGGGACCGCAAACGCCCACGCGCCCAGCCTGATCGGCGGCCACCCGCACAACCCCACCAGCTACGGCGCCCTACGGGACGGGTTGCCTGCGAGCGGCGCGACCACCGACCCGGCCAAGAAGGTGGACCCCGAGGACCACACCTAGAGGGAGCGCGGCCGGGCCGCCTCAGCCTCCCGGAAACTCGATCAGGACGTGTTCGGCGCTGAAGCCCGGTCCCATCGCGCTCAGCAGCCCCTTGCCCGCAGGCCTGGCCTTGAGGGTCTCTTCCAGCACGAACAGCACGGTCACGCTGCTCATGTTGCCGTTCGCGCACAGCACCCGGCGGCTGGCATCGAGCGCGCCGGGCGGCAGCTCCAGCGCGTCCTCGTAGGCGGCGAGCACCTTGACCCCGCCGGGGTGAACCACGAAGGTCGCCACGTCCTCGCGGGTCCAGCCCCGGGTGGCGAGGGCCTGATCGACGTTGCCCTGCATCATCGAGTGGACCAGGGTGGGGATGTCGCGGGAAAAGCGCACCTTCAGCCCGTCGTCCACCACGTCCCAGCCCATGATGTCCTCGGAATCCTCGATCAGGGTGGAGTAGCCCCCGTGCAGCGAAAGCAAGGGCGCGGGGCCGGGCACGTCGGGGGCGGTGACGACCAGCGCCGCGCCGCCGTCGGCAAACAGGGCGGTGCCCACGAAGTTGCTCTTGGACTCGTCCCCCTTGACCAGCGTCACGCTGCACAGCTCGACCGCCACGTACAGCACCCGCCGCCGCCCCGCCCGGACCAGATCGGCGGCCCGCGCCAGGCCCGACGCGCCGCCCGCGCACCCCAGACCCCACACCGGCAACCGCGCCGCGTGGGGATTGAGGCCCAGCGCCCCGATCAGGTAGGCGTCGAGGCTGGGGGTGCTCAGGCCGCTGGTGTTCACCACGACCACGGCGTCCACCTCGGCCGGGGCCACGTTCGCCCGCTCCAGCGCTTCCCGCGCCAGCCGCAGGGTCAGCGCGCGGGCTTCTTCCACGAAGACCGCGTTCTTTTCGCCGAAGCCGCGCGGCTGCAAGTACCACGCCAGCGGCCGGGCCAGCGCCCGCGTCTGAATCCGCGCGTTGTCGAACACGTCGAGCATGTGGGGCCGGGCCGCCATGCGCGGAAACAGCGTGCGGGCCGCCTTGCGCAGCTCCGTCTGGGAGGCGCGGTGGGGGGGGTGCCCGGTGACCAGCGAGCGCACAGTGGGAGCGGCAGACATGCGGCATTCTCTCCCCTGCCTCCCGGCGCACCGTGCCGGGTCCCACGGTCTACCTGACGCCTTCTTCACGGTTGAGGCCGCCACGCGCAGGGAAGGGCGCGGCAGGGAAACCCGTGCGGAGGCGCCAGGGGGGAGGGGGGCCGCCTCGCCCCCCTTTCCCCCTGGTCAGACCGGCCCGGCGGCCTGCGGGCGAACCTAGCGCCGGGCGGCCTGCTGGCGCTCCCACTCCTGGCGGCCCACCCCGTCGAGGGCGCGGAAATCGTCGTCCGAGAGCTGGACCCCGGCGGCGGCGACGTTTTCCTCCAGGTGCTTGACCTTGCCGGTGCCGGGGATGGGCAGCATCACCGGGCTGCGCCTGAGCACCCAGGCCAGCGCCACCTGCGAGGGCATGGCCCGGGTGCGCGCGGCGACCTCGGCCAGCACGCCGCCCGGCTGCGCGAGGCTGCCCGCCGCCAGCGGGTACCACGGCAGAAAGCCGATGCCCTCGCGCTCGCAGTACTCCAGCACCTCCTCGGACTTGCGGTGAACGAGGTTGTAGAGGTTTTGCACGGTCGCCACCGGAAAGACCCGGCGGGCGGCCTCGATCTCCTCGACCCCCACCTCGCTGAGGCCCGCGTGGCGGATCACGCCCTGCTCCATCAGGTCGCGCACCGCGCCGAACTGCTCGTCTCGCGGCACCTGGGGGTCGATGCGGTGCAGCTGCCACAGGTCGATGCGGTCCACGCCCAGGCGGCGGCGCGAGAGGTGCGCCTGCTGAATCAGGTACTCGGGGCGGCCGCAGGGCACCCACACGTCGGGACCGGTGCGGGTCAGGCCCGCCTTGGTGGCGATCACCACCGAGTCGTAGGGATGCAGGGCCTCCCGGATCAGCTCCTCGCTGACCGCCGGGCCGTAGGAGTCGGCGGTGTCGATCAGGTTGACGCCCAGCTCGGGCAGGCGGCGCAGGGTCGCCAGCGCGCCCTCGCGGTCGGCGGGGTCACCCCAGATGCCTTCTCCGGTCACGCGCATCGCGCCGAAGCCCAGGCGGTTGACGCTGAGGTCCCCGCCGATCTGGAAAGTTCCGCTGTGCGCCGCGTTCACATGGGTGGTCTCGCTCATGTCTGCTCCTCCGATGCGGCATTCTGAGCGCCGCAGATGCGCGGGGCATGGGGAGAGCGTCACGCTTTCTGAAGGGTCGGTCAGAAAAGGTGCTTCGGCAGAACAGTTCGCCCGACCTGGCTGGTTCCGGCGGCCTGAACCTCGCCGCTCGGCTACCGTTGGGCCGAGCCTTTCCAGACTTCAAGGATCAGCGCACAAGCCCCGACCCCACCCACGATGAGTTCGGGCAGGATCGTTCCACCCACGCCCTTCTCGTCGGCGTAAGAGCCGCCCAGGATGGCCGACAGCGCCAGAAAGCCGAGAAAAGCGGCGAACCCTCTTAAGGTCAAAGGTCTGGACGTTGCCCTGAGACCCGACCAGGCCAGCACAGCGAAGAGAACGAACCCGCAGAAGGCGAGTGCAGAGGGCAAGCGGAGGATCGTGAACAGACTGAGGAGCGCGGCGGCGAGTGTGGCGAGCGAGAAGGGGCGCGTATCTTTATCTCCGGATAAAGCAGGGCCGGGTTGCCAGACTGACGCTCCGCCTCACTCCTGCTCCGGCACCCCGCAGGTTTCGCGGCTCACGAACTGCGCCAGGCTCTTGCGGTGGCGGCTGCTCCAGTCGATGGAGGGCCGCTTGCCCTCTTCCGGCAGGTAGCCCAGGCGGTAGACGGCCATCAGTTCCAGGTCGTCCGGGACATGCAGCAGCTCCTGAAGGCGGCGCCACTGCCGGGGAATCTCCATCGGCGTGGAGACGAACTGGATGCCCATCCCCAGCGCGCCCACCGCGTTCCAGATGTTCTCGACGGCGGCCCCCAGCCCGAAGACGGAATAAAACCCGCTGAGTTCGCCGGGGCGGTACTCGGACTTGTCCAGCAGCGCGGCCAGCAGCAGCGGGCTTCCGGCCACCAGCTTGCGGTTGTCCTCCCCCAGTTTTTTCGGGACACCCAGCTGGCGCATGAGCCGCAGTCCGGCGTCGGAAAAGATCTGGCGGGTAAAGGGCCGCAGCGGGCCAGGCAGGTGGTCAATGTGGATGCCGTCGCGCCGCTGCTCCATCTCGGCTTCCGTGAAGCGGAAGTAGCGGCGGTAGCGCTCGAAAAAGACGCCCGCCTCGATCAGCTCGGTCATGCTCTGGCCCGAGATCTCCGCGACCGTCTCGATGGTGCGGGGGTCTTCGATCAGCACGAAGCGCCACGGCTGGCTGTTGAAGTGGCTGGGGGCGGCCTGCGCCACCCGCATCAACAGGTGCTGGTGCTCGCGGCGCACCGGGCCGGGCCGGAAGGGACCGTTGGTGGTGCGGCGGGCAAGCATCCCTTCGATCAGCCGAACGTCGGGCAGCTCGGCCGGGCGCCGGTCGGCGGCCCCGGGCAGGTCGGTGCTGGACCGGGGGGCAGGCGGGTGGGTCATGAGAGACAGGCTAGCGCGGCCGCTGCGGACGAAACGCCCTACCACGCCGCCCAGGCGCCCAGCGCGAACAGCCCCGCCGAGGCCAGCGCCCGCCGCCAGTGGTCCGCGCGGCCCGGGCGGGTGAGCGGCATGCTCAGCAGCAGGCCCAGCGCCGGAAGCAGCGCCCCGGCCCACGCCCCGGCGCGGTACGCCAGCCCGGCCGACGCCACCACCCCCGCGCACACCGCGAAAAAAAGGCCGTGGTGCAGGGCGCGGGCCAGCCGCAGGCGCCGCGACTGCGCGCCCAGGCCGACCCCCAGCAGCGCGAGCAGCAGCAGGGCGGTGAGCAGCAGGGCGAGGTGGTGCGGGGCCATCTCGCCCATGCTGGCACGGGTAGGCTGGGCGGAATGACACGTGCCCTGCTGCCCGCCGCCCTGCTCTGCGCCCTGCTGCTGGGCGGCTGCGGCCCCCGCGAGGAGGCCGACCTGACGGGCCGGGTGCTGTTTACCGCCAACGGCAGCCTCGACGCGCAGGCCGACCGCCGCGACCGGGTGGGCGGGGGCCTGCGCGAGGTCGTGTGGGAAAGCCGCCCGCCGCTGCCCGCCCGCCGCGTCACGGTGCGCTACGACAGCACCGCCCGGCCCCTGAACTGGGCGATGCAGGTCACAGGCCCCGACTTCACCGCCGAGAGCCTGGCAGGCGAGGGCGCCCGGCCCGTCCGGACCCCGGCGGGCGAGGGCCTGCGCCCCGGCGGGGGCCGCCTGACCGACGTGCTGATCCTGAAGACGCCCGGCGGCCTGAGGCTGCTGACGCGCGGCTACGCGGCCCAGGAGGAAGCGGCGCTGCTGCCCGCGTTCCGCTAGCGTTCGGCCAGAAAGAAGCCCCAGCTGGAGCCGGGGCTTCTTTGTGCCGGGAAGGCTGCTGTGTGCTGGCCCCCGCTTACTTCAGCAGTTCGCCTTCCGCGAAAAACAGCCCCAGTTCGCGCTCGGCGCTTTCCGGCGAGTCGCTGCCGTGGGTCACGTTCTCGCCGGTGGTCGTGGCGAAGTCGGCGCGGATGGAGCCGGGAGCGGCATTGGCGGGGTTGGTCGCACCCATCATCGCGCGCCAGCCGGTAATGGCGTCATTTCCTTCCAGGGCGATGGCGACGACCGGGCCGCCGGTGATGAACTCGACCAGCTCCCCGAAAAAGGGCCGCTCGCGGTGCTCGCCGTAGTGGGTCTCGGCGACCTCGCGGGAGATGACCATCTGCTTGAGGCCGACCACGCGGTAGCCCTTGCGCTGGATGCGGGCGAGAATCTCGGGCGTCAGGCCCCGGCGGACCCCGTCGGGCTTGATCATGGCAAAGGTGCGTTCCATAGCGCCCGCGAGCATAGAGCATCGCGGGCCGGGGGAGGCCCGCCTGGGGCGCGGGCCGGTCTTGCCCCCCCCCCGCGCTTTTCTGCTTTTCCTCCTTCCAGGGCGGCCCCGCTTTTGCGCCGCAGGACCGGGCAGGGCGGCCGACAGGGCAGGCTGAGGCGTTCATGTGGCTCCCCTTCACGCCGCCTTACAATGGCCGGGTGACGCACGTTTCTGACTCTCGCCCCTCGCCCACAGCGGCCAAGGTGGCCCTGACGGCCAGCGCCGCCGCAGCAGCCGGGCTGCTGCTGTTTCCCCTGGCGACCCTGGGACGCGGCTTCGACGCCGACGCCGTGCTGCTGCACCTCAGCGGCGCGGTCCTGAATTTCAGCGGCAACCAGGAAGCGCCGCTGCCGCCCACCGGCACGGTCCTGGCGCTGGGCTGGGCCACCCTCGCCCTCACGGTCGCCAGCGTGGTGGGCGCGCTGCGCCGGGCAACCTGGTTCTGGCTGACCGGGCTGCTGGCCTGTCTGTGCGGGGTGGCCGCCGTGCTGGTGCTGGGACAGGGCCTGGGGGCCGAAACGGCCCGCATCGCCGCCGACACCACGCTGCGCCCCGGTCTGCGGCGGCAGCTGCGCAGCTTTTACACTGGGGGAGGCATGAATCTGGGCCTCTTTTTGCCCATCCTGGCCGGGCTGATCACGGCGGGCGCGGGGCTGAGCGGCCGGGCGGCGTGGTGGGAGCGCCTCAACCGCCTGCGCGGGTTGCTGGTCCCCGCCGTCGCCATCGCTCTGGCGGTGCTGGTGGGCGCGGTGGTCGTGTTGATCGTGCAGCCTGCGGTGAACAACTCGGGCGCGCCGCTGGGGCTGTGGCGGGGCTGGCTCGCCAAGAGCGACCTGGTCTACTTCGTGTACTCCACGCTGTTCGCGCCGGTCACGGCCCTCAACCCCTTTCTGGACAGCCTCAAGCTCGCCACGCCGCTGATCTTCACGGGCCTGTCGGTGGCCTTTGCCTTCCGCACGGGCCTCTTTAACATCGGGGCGCCGGGGCAGCTCACGGTGGGGGCGATCATGGCGATGCTGGTCGGCGTGTACGGCCCTTCCAGCCTGGGATGGGCGCTGTTGCCGCTCTCGGTGATTGCCGCAGGAGCGGGCGGGGCGCTGTGGGGCGCGATTCCGGGGCTGCTCAAGGCCCGCTTCGGGTCTTCCGAAGTCATCAACACCATCATGCTCAACTACATCGCCTCGGCGCTGTTCATCTTCCTGATCGGGTCGAACACCTTTACCTTCCTGGGGCGCGAGTACTCGCTGCCCCTCAAGGCCGAGGGCTTCGAACCGGCCAGCGAGGAACTGCAAGTGCCCGCGCGGCTGCCCACGCTGCTCGACCTGTTCAACGTGGGACAGAACGGGGCGCTGGCGCTGACGGTCGCGCCGCTGGTGGCCCTGATCGCCTACGCCGCCGCCCGCCTCGCGCTGCGGCGCACCCCGCGCGGCGGATTGATCGCGCTGGGCGCGGCGCTGCTGGCAGGCGTGCTGACCTGGCGCATCGGGATTCCGGCGCAGGTGATCGGCAGCCAGCTCAACGCCTCTTTCCTGATCGCGCTGGCCTGCGTGGCCCTGTTCGGCGTCCTGATGTGGCGCACGGCGACCGGCTACGCGCTGCGGGCGGTGGGCTTATCGCCACGCGCCGCCGAGTACGGCGGGATCAGCGTGGCGCGCGGCACCATCCTGGCGATGACGCTGGCGGGCATGTTCGCGGGGCTGGCCGGAACCCACTACGTGAACGGCGGGGCGCTCGACGAGTACCGCCTCAAGGGCAACATGCCGGTCAACGTGGGCTTCGACGGGATCGCGGTCGCGCTGATGGGCCAGAGCACCCCCGGCGGCGTGGTCGCGGCCAGCCTGCTGTTCGGGACCATCGACACCGGCAGCGTCGGCGTGCAGCGGCTCGCCAACGTGAACCGCGACCTGGTGACGGTCCTCAAGGCCCTGATCGTGCTGTTTATCGCGGCGGGCGGCTTTCTGAACCGCCGGGTGACCGATCCGCCGCCTCCCCAGCTCGTGAAGGCGGAGGGCGGGGGCAACACGCCGCCCGCCGTGGCGGGCCTCAGCCCCTCGGTCGCCGCGCACGAACGCGCCACGCCCACCCCGACCGTGACCCTGTCCAGCGAAACCAACAAAGACGTGACGCGCGGAGGAGGCCAGTAGTGTCCGCCTCTTCCCGCACCGCGCCCGGCCCCGCCGCCCTGTCCTTTCCCCCTGCTCCCCCGCTGCACGCCGAGGTGTTGTAAATGGAAGGTCTTTTTGCGCAACTGCTCACGACCGCCTTTCTGGCGACCTTTATCCGCAGCGTGGTGCCGCTGCTGCTGACTGGCCTGGGCGGCCTGTTTTCCGAGCGCAGCGGCGTGGTGAACATCGCGCTGGACGGCCTGATCATCTTCGGGGCGCTGGCGGGCGCGGTGGCGACACTGACGCTGGAACCCAGCCTGGGGGCACTCGCGCCCTGGCTGGGCTGGCTGGCAGGCGCCGTCGTGGGCGGGCTGATCGCCTGGATTCACGCGGTGGTCTCCATCAAGTACCGCGCCGATCAGGTGATCTCGGGCACGGCGATCAATCTGCTCTCCGCCGGGGTCCCGGCTGTGATCCTGACCGCCCTGTACGGCAGCTCCACCGAGAGTCCCAAGGTGCAAAACGCGCTGCCGCTGTGGGGTGTGGGCGAGCTGCGCTTCAGCCCGCCGGTGTTTTTCGCGCTGCTGACGGTGCTGGTGACCTGGTACGTGCTGTACCGCACCCCCTACGGCCTGCGGCTGCGCGCGACCGGCGAGCACCCCGGCGCGGCGGCGAGCATGGGCGTCAACGTGCGGCGGATGCGCTACAGCGGCGTGATTCTCTCGGGCGTGCTGGCGGGCACGGCGGGCGTGTTCCTGAGCATCGGCAACCTGGATTCCTACGTGCGCAACATCAGCGCGGGCCTGGGCTTCATCTCGCTGGCGGCGCTGATCTTCGGGCAGTGGAAGCCGCTGGGCGTGCTGGGCGCCACCGTGCTGTTCGGCTTCTTGCAGGCGCTCTCGATCACGCTGGGCGGCACCGACCTGCTGCCCCCCACGCTGGTGGCCGCGCTGCCGTACCTGATCACCATCATCGCGCTGATCTTTACCGGGCGCAGCGCCGCGCCGAGGGCGCTGGGCAAACCGCTCGACGGATAATCGGGCGCGCCGGAACCTCCGCCAGGATTCGGAAAGGGCAGGCCGCTGCGGGTCTGCCCTGCCTGCTGTCTGGTCTGGGCCTGACGGCCCCCCGCCAGTGCCCTAAACCTCCGCGTCAGCTTCAGTTCACCCGCCCCGGAAGCGCGCGTGCTCCTCTGGGCGGCGATGTTTCGCCGCGTGGCCCTCCTGTCCTTGCTGTCTGCCTTTTCCCTCTCCTCCGGCCCCGCCCTCGCCGCCCCGGCCCCCGCCACCGTTCAGGTGCGTGCGGGGGATACCCTCTCCGGGCTGGCCCACCGCCACAGGGTGAGCGTCTCGCAGTTGCGCGCCCTCAACGGGTTGAAAGGCAACCTGATCCGCCCCGGACAGGTGCTGCGGCTGCGGGCAGCGGCGGCCAGCGTGAACAAAGCGACCGCCAAGGCTGCCGCCCCCGCCGTCTACACCGTGCGCCCCGGCGACACGCTGGGCGCCATCGCGGGACGGGCGGGGGTCAGCGTGGCGGCGCTGCGGACCGCCAACGGCATCACGGGCAGCCTGATCCGGTCCGGCCAGCGGCTGCGGGTGCCCGCGCGCGGCAGCGTGCAGGCAAACAGGGCCGCGCCGCCCCGCCCGACCACCGAGGTGCGGCTCATCCACGGGTACGTGCAGGCCGGGCCGCGCGACACGCTGGCGTCGCTGGCCCGCACCTACCGCACCACCGCCGACCACCTCGCCAAGCTCAACGGCCTGAGCCGCGCGGGCCGCCGCCTGTACGCGGGGCAGCGGGTGCTGGTGCCCCGGCGCATCCCGGTGCCGGTTCCGCCCCGGCCCGTGAACCGGCCCCTCAGCGTCAAGCGCCTGACCCCGCTGAACGTGCCCGTGCAGGTGCTGAACGTGGACCTGCGCTGGCGGGACGTGCTGGTGGCGCCCGTGTTGCCCCGCCCCGGCCTGGGCAGCGGCGCGCGGGTCAGCACGTTGGCGCGGACCAGCGGCGCGCGGGCGGTCGTGAACGGCAGCTACTTTCATCCGCGCTCCTACGCCCCGGCGGGCGACCTGGTGATGCAGGGCCGCCTGCTGACCTGGGGCCGCATTCCCGCCGCGCTGGCGATCACGCCCGACAACCGCGCGACCATCGCGGCGAGCACGACCCCGCTGCTGGGTCGCCCGCTGGGCACCAGCTGGCGCGGCATGGAAACCGTGATCGCCACCGGGCCGCGCATCCTGCGCGGGGGCGGCGTGGTGCGGCAGTACGCCAGCGCCTTTCGCGACCCGGCGCTGTTTGGCCGCGCGGCCCGCAGCGCGGTGGGCCTCAGGAGCAACCGCGACCTGGTGTTCGTGACCACCCACGCCCGGCTGACCACCACCGAGATGGGCAAGGTGATGGCGCGGCTGGGTGTGCGCGACGCCCTGCTGCTCGACGGGGGCAGCAGCGCGGGCCTGGCCTGGAACGGGCAGGCGGTGCTCGATAGCGTGCGCAGCGTGGCCTACGGGATCGGCGTGTTCACCGACTACCGGGGACGGCGCTACGCGCGCTGAGGACGCGCGGGCCGGTGGACCCGCCGGGTTCCCGTACCATGCGGGGATGACCCACGCTCTGACCGCCTCCCTGACCGCTGACCTCCCGACGGTGAAGCCGTGAAGCCCGAGCAGGTGCAGGCGCAGCTCGCGCGGGTGCTGTCGGCGGCGATCTCGGAACTGCGCGACCCCCGGGTGCCTTTGATCGTGACCGTCGAGCGGGTGGCGGTCACCTCCGACTACGGGCTGGCGCGGGTGTACGTCAGCGCGATCGGGAGCGACATGAGCGAGTTGCTCGAAGCCCTCTCCCGCGCGCGCGGGCACCTTCAGCGCGAGGTGGCCGCACAGGTCAAGCTGCGCCGCACGCCCACGCTGGAGTTCTACGCGGCGGACGAGGCCCGGCTGTGACCGGACGGGCGGCGACCGGGCAGGAGGCGCCGCACGCGGGCGGGCGCGAGAGCCGCAGCGACCTGCGGGTCCGCTACGCCGAGACCGACGCGATGGGGGTGGCCCACCACGCGAACTACCCGGTGTGGTTCGAGGTGGGCCGCAGCGACCTGATGCGCGAACTGGGCCTGCCCTACAGCGAGGTCGAGGCGCGCGGCTACTTCCTGATGCTCTCGGGCCTGAACGTGGAGTACCGCCGCGCCGCCCGCTACGACGATGCCCTCACGCTGCTGACGCGGGTGAGCGCGCTGCGGTCACGCACCGTGACCTTCAGCTACGCCCTGCTGCGCGGCGACGAGCTGCTGGCGACCGGCGAGACCCGCCACATCGCCACCGACCGCCAGTACCGCCCGGCCCGGTTGCCAGGTGACGTGGTGGCGCTGCTGGGGGGCTGAGCCACGCCCCTCTCAGGGCGCGAACTGCCGCAGCTGCACCCGGTACACGCCGCCCACGTCCTCGCGCCACGCCAGCACGGCGGCCCCCGAGGCGTCCACCGCCAGCGCGGGTGACCGGGCGTCGCGCCGGGCGTCCCGGTTGACCCCGCCGAGATCCTGCCAGGCCGACCCCACCCAGCGGGCCAGCCGCACCCGGCCCACGCCGCCGCGTTCCTCGACCCAGGCGACCAGCGCGCGCCCGCCCCGGTCCAGGGCCAGCGCCGGGGCCGAGGCGGACCCCGACCCCAGCCGCCCACCCAGCGCCGCCCAGGCCCCACCCGTCCAGCGCGAGACGAAGAGGGCGTCCTCGCCGCCCGCGTCCTCCAGCCAGGCCACCACCGGGCGCCCGGAGGCGTCCAGCGCCAGCCGGGTCGAGGCGACGTAACGGCCCGGCTGGCGGTTGAGGGATCCGCCCAACGCCGCCCAGCCGCTGCCGGTCCAGCGCCGGGCGTAGACGTTGCTGGCGAGCACGTCCCCCTGCAACCACGCGACGGTGGGCCGCCCCGAGGCGTCCAGCGCCAGGGCCGGGGTCCGGGAAAAGGCGGCGGGGTCGTTGAAGGCCGGGCCGCGCGTCCAGACCTTTGCCCCAGGGTCCCAGGTCCGCACCGTCAGGCGGCTGCCGTAGGGGGTCCGCAGCGTCTCGCCCCAGGCCAGGACCGGTTCGCCGCCGCGCGCCGCCAGCGCCCGGGTCCGGGCCGCGTAGGGCAGGTCGTCGCCCAGGTAACGCGCGCGCCAGTCGGTCCAGGCGCCCGCCTTCTCCTGCCAGGCCCGAAAGACCACGATGTCGTTGTCGCCGTAGTTCTCGTTCCAGGCCAGCACGGGCGTGCCGCGCTCGTCGAGGGCCAGGTTGAGGCTGGAGAGCGGGCGCGGGTGGTCATAGTTGAGCGCGCCGCCCAGCGCCTGCCAGCCTCCGCCGCTGCGGCGCCAGACGTTCAGCTGCCGGGCCACGAAGGTGCCGCGTCCGCTGCTGAAGGTGTCCGCGTCGGCCAGGACCGCCAGCACCAGCGCGCCGTCGGGGGCCGCCGCGAGCTGGAGTTCGCGCACGGGCCGCGCGGGACCGGAGGGCGCGGGCAGGGGGGCGGCCCCCGCGCCGAGGGAACGGGCAAGCGAGGCCGCCAGCAACGCGGCGAGCAGCCCTGCGCGGAGGGAATGTCCGGCAACGGCGCCCGCTCTGTCCCGGGGTCCGCGCGGCGCGGCGGTGTGCATTCGGCGCATGGTTCTCCTTGCTGGCGGGCGGCGCCTAGCCTGCGGACGGCGGTGAGGCGCAATGCTGTTTAGAGGCGGCAGGAACGCAGCCTCATTGTGGCCCCGCGCCGCCCGCCAGGACAACGGGCCGCGCCTCCGCACACCCGGCCTGCCCCGCTGCCCGCTAGACTGCCGGGCACATGAGCCACCTGTCGCGCACCCTGCCGATCAAGCGCGCCGCGCACGTCTACCTCGTTCAGGACGGCCAGTTGCTGCTGGTCGAGGAACGCATGGACGACGGCAGCATCTTTTACGGCCTGCCGGGCGGCAAGGCCCACCCCGGCGAGAGCCTGGCGGACGCCGCCGTGCGCCAGGTCGCGGTCGAGACCGGCCTGACCGTCACCGACCTGAGGTTCGTGAGCCTGCTCGAGGGCGAGATGCTGACGGGCACCCGCAACGAGTGCTACGCCAATTTCGGGCGCTTCACGGCCACCTTTCACGGCGAACTCGACCCCACCGACCCCGAGGTGGTGGGCGTCAAATGGGTGCCCTTCGCGCAGGTGGAAGGCCTGGTCCGCTACGGCCCGCCCCCCGAGTGCGAGGAGCGCAACCCGCTGATCTGGGTGCCCACCCGCGACTTCCTGCGCGGCGAGGCGCGGGCGTACTACCCGATCTAGCGGCCCGCCCACCCGGACTTCGCGGGCGGGGGCACGCTCTGCGGGGCGCAGAGGCCGTAGCCTGGGGGCACCCATGCCCAACCGACGCCAGAAGGTGCGGCCTCTTTTCCTGCTGTGGGCGATGCTGAGCACGGCTCCAGCGCAACCTCTCCCCACGCCCCCGGCCTCCGCCGCCGAGGCCGCGCGTACGCTGGGGGACCCCCTCTTTCCCGGCCTGGGGCAACTCGGGCTGGACGTGCGGCACTACGACCTGTCGCTGACGGTCGAGCGGCCCGGCACGCCGGGGCTGCGCGGCGCCGTGACGCTGACGCTGGCGGCGACGCGCCCGCTGGCCGAGCTGCGGCTGGACTTTCTGGGACCGGCGGTGAGCGCCGTGCGCTGGAACGGGCAACCCGCGCCCTTCCGGGTGGACCGCACTGCCGGGAAGCTGAGCGTGACCCCCCCCGCCCCGCTGCGGCCCGGGCAGACGGCGCGGCTGACGGTCGAGTACCGGGGCCTGCCCGGCGAGGTCCTCGACCCCGATTTCGGCGTGGCGGTGCGGCTGGGCTGGCAGAGCGTTCCCGCCGCAGGCGACCGGGCCGGGGCCAACTTCACCCTCAGCGAGCCGAACGGCACCCACACCTTCTTGCCCTCCAACGACCACCCCTCCGACAAGGCGACCTTCACCACCCGCCTGACCGTTCCGGCGGGCTTCGCGGCGGCGGCCAGCGGGGTGGAGGGGCCGGTGGTGACGGGAGCGAACGGCGCGCGGACCTTCGTGTTCACGCAGGCCCAGCCCATCCCCACCTATGCGCTGGGCCTCTTCGTGGACCGCTTCGAGCGGGTGACGGCGCCCGGGGTGCCGGTCGGGAAGGGTGGGGCCGCCGTCCTCCGCCGCGACTACTTCCCGGTCGGGACGCCGCCGAATGTCCGCGCCGCCTATGCCCGCACGGATGAGATGTTGCGCGTGCTATCCGGCTGGTTCGGGCCGTACCCCTTCGGCGCCTACGGGGTGGGGGTCGTGACGCCCCGGCTGCCCGCGCTGGAGACGGCCACACTCTCGACCATGCCGCTGTCCATGAGCACCGAGCGCACCGCCGTCCACGAGATCGCCCACCAGTGGTTCGGCAACGACGTGACCCCCGCGCGCTGGGCCGACGTGTGGCTCAGCGAGGGCTTTGCCGCCTACGCCGAGCTGCTGTGGACGGAAAGCCAGGGCGGCGACGGCCAGGCTTACGCCGCGCGCTGGCACGCCAACCTGAGCCGGGCGGGCACCCGGCCCCTGGTCGCCACCCAGGTCTCGCAACTGTTCGACCTCAGCGCCTACCAGCGCGGCGCCCTGGCCCTGCACGCCCTGCGCGCGGCGGTGGGAGACACGGCCTTCCGCGCCTTTCTGCGGGCCTACGCGGCGCGGTTCTCGGGCGGCACCATCGACACGGCGGCCTTCCTCGCCTTCGCCCGCGCTCAGGCTGGCCCGGCGGGCGAGGCGGCGCTGAGGGAGTGGGTGGAAGCGGAGGAGTTGCCGCCGTTGCCGGTGGTGGTAGCACGCTAGAGGACCTGAGAGTAACCTTGGAGAGTGTCCTTACCTCTAGCTAGCCCTGAATCAGCATCGCGCTTCCATATAGTCATCCATCTTGTGAGTGGACAAAGAATGGCTCTTATGAATGCAACATGGAAATACTACTCGTTTATCAATGAAACTTTGAAGGATGCTCCACCGAGTTATTTAGTGCTTTCCTCTCCGGAACGAGAGCTGTCTATTCCATGGAAGTCTATAGAGTTCATAGAGAAGGTAGAGGGGAAGCCACCTGTCCAAGCCTTCTACTTAGCATTGGATCTTGCTAAAAATGACGCTTGATAACCAGGAAACTCGCCAGCAAGACTTAGTAGTTAACGGCACACTCATTATACCCCTACAGCGCTCTGATGATGACAGAATTGGATTGTCTCTCAGTAGATTAGAATGGAAGCGTTTAAAGAGGCTGGCAAACAAGATCCAACCTTCTACGCAATGGTGGACCATTCTTGGATCGGGTGCTCTGGGTGTAGCGGTCCCTTGTGCCATAAATTGGTTGATATTTTTGAGAACCTCTAATCGAGATACTTTATCATTATACGTAAACGGTCTGTGCAGTTTAGCATTCCTAATTATATCTATTGTATGCTTTTTATCGGAAAGACAGAACAAGATCAATATATCCGACAATGCGAGGGATTTGTTAGACGAAATGAATTCTATAGAACGGTCAAAACCAGGGACCTTTCCTGTTACTCCTGAAAATCAACAGTAGTCTTTACCTTTTGGGTGAGTTACTCCCCCAACAAGTCAGATTCATTACCTGAGCATGCCACTACCTCGTAAAAAGCCACTCTGTCTTCTTTCCTCACCGTTCTCACTTCCTGATATCGGATGCTGATACCCGGAGGCGAGACGTGGACCTCAACCTGTTCAAGGGCAACCTCGACCTGATCGTGCTGAGCGTGCTGGAACGCGGCGGCGGCTACGGCCTGGACATCACCAAGCGGGTGAACGCGCTGACGCATGGCTATTTCACCCTCAACGCGGGCAGCCTGTACCCGGCGCTGCACCGCCTGGAACGCGCCGGATTTCTGGGGGCGCAGGAGGAGACGCCCGCGCGGGGCGGGCCGCCCGTCCGCACCTACACGCTGACGGCGGCGGGCCGCGCCGAGCTGGAGCGCCGCCGCGCAAGCTACGACACCTTCGACCGGGCGCTGCGGAGCCTGTGGTGAGCTGCCCCGACATTCCGCCCACCGTCACGGCGTATCTGGACGGGGCGACCCGCCTGCTGCCGCTGCACGCCCGCGCGACCACCCGCCGCGAGCTGCACGCCAACCTGCACCAGACGATGCTCGACCACCTCACCGCCGGGATACCGGAAGCGGAAGCCTGGGCCGCCGCCCTGCGCGACTTCGGCCCGCCCACCCGCACGGCGCTGGGGCTGGCGCGAACCCACACGCTGCCCCTGCTGCTGCGGGCGCTTTTGATGGCGGGGGCACTGGGCGGCGCCGCCTCAGCGCTGTGGACCCACGCGGCCCCGACTACCGCCCCGGTGCAGGAGGCCCGGCCGTGAAGGCCCGCCTCCTGAAGCTCTGGCGCGAGTGGGGATCGCCGGTCGTCTTCGCGCTATTGCTGACCCAGTTCGGGGCGACCGCCGTGCAGGTGGACGGCACGAGCATGCTGCCCGGCCTGCGCGACGGCGAATGGCTGGCCGTGCCGAAGGTGGAGGGCTGGGCCTACCGCGCCGGGCTGGGGGGCTACGCGCGGGGGGACGTGGTGGTCTTCAAGCCGCCGCGCGCCGCCAGCTACGAGTGGACCCACGAGTACCGGGGAGTGACCCTGCCGTGGACGTACCGCCCGTACCTCGTCAAGCGGGTGGTGGGGCTGCCCGGCGACCGGGTGACCATGCAGCGGGGCGACCTGTACGTGAACGGGCGGGCGGTGGACCAGGGCTGGACCCTCCCCTACTGGCAGGGCGCGTGCCTGGACCGGGGGAGCGCGCTGGCGAACAGTGTGGCGGCCTCGCCCACCCGCACCGGGCAGGCGGAGGTGACGGTGCCGCCCGGGCACGTCTTCGTGCTGGGGGACAACCGCAGCCCCGGCGGCAGCCTGGACAGCCGCGCCTTCGGGCCGGTCCATGTGGGCGACATCGCCGGGCGGGCGCTGGCGAGCGTGTGGCCGTTGCGGGTGCCTCAGCAGAGTGCCCCTCCCTGCGATGGGCAGAAACCTCCTGAGACCCCCGGCGGCGAAACCCACCCCAATCTCCGGCTGCTGACGCCGCCCCCCGGGCTAGACGAGGTGCGCTAGCAAGCCCCTTCCCCCTTTCGGCGGACGCTCCCTCTCCACCCTGACCCTAGGCTGCGGGCATGATGGACGTGATGACCTCGCCTCTTTCCCCCGGGCGCTCCGGGCCGCTGGCGGAGCTGCTGGACGGGCACAGCTACCGGGTGGCGCTGTACCTGCTGCTGGCGCTGCCGCTGGGCGGGATGGTCTTCGGGCTGCTGGTGGTCGGGGCGCTGCTGGGTGTGCTCACGCTGCCGCTGCTGGTGGGGGCGGCGCTGCTGCTGGGCACCCTCTGGCTGGTGCCGGGGCTGGCCGACGTGCAGCGCTGGCTGGCGGGGCTGCTGGGGCTGCGCTTCTCGCGCCGCGCGCCGCCCCCCGCCTACGCGGGCGTGCTGCCCTGGCTGCGCGCGACCCTGGCGGACGGGGCGACCTACCGGGCGCTGATGTTTCACCTCGTGCAGTTCCCGCTGGCCGCCGTGTGCTGGCTGGTGCTGGGCGCGCTGCTGGGCGCCTCGGCGCTGGCGCTGGCGGCGCCGTGGTGGGCCGCGCAGCCGGAACTGCTGCCGATCTCCTGGGGCGGCGGGCGGGTCACCCTGACGGCGCCCGGCATGGTGGGCCTGACGCTGGCGGGGGCCGGCGGCCTGCTGGTCACGGCGGGGGTGCTCAACCTGCTGGGCCGGGTATGGGCGTGGCTGGCCTTCGCGCTGCTCGCCGCGCCGGGGGGCGAGGCCGAAGCCCGGCGCGAGGTCGCCGCGCTGCGCCGGGCGGCAGGCCGGGTCGCGCTGGGCGACGACCTGGGCGCGACCCTGGCGGACCTGGCCGGGCAGGCGCGGGACGCCAGCCGGGCGCGGGCGGTGGCCCTGACCGCCCCCGACGGCACCCGGCGGGCGAGCAGCGGCCCCGACCACCCGGCGCTGCACGGCCCGGTCGCGCCTCCCCCGGCGGGCGGGGCCAACGTGCGCTACGTGGGCGAGCAGGAGACGCTGGCGACCCTGCCGGTCGTGGCGGGCGGCGCGGACGGCGGCACCCTGCGCGCCGTGTACGCGCCCGGAACCCAGCCGGGACCGGAAGAACTCGCCTTTCTGCTGTCCATCGCGGACCACGCGGGCACCGCTCTGCACGCCGCCGAGCTGATCGAGCGGGCGGGCGAGCGGGCCGGGGAACTCGAACGCGCCCGGCTGGCCCGCGAGCTGCACGACAGCGTGGCCCAGGCCCTCTACGGGATCACCCTGGGAGCCAAGACCGCGCGGGCCACCCTCGACCGCGACCCCGAAAAGGCGCGCGCCAGCCTCGACTACACCATCCGGCTGGCCGAGGGGGGCGTGGCCGAGATGAAGGCGCTGCTGTTCAGCCTGCGCCCCGACGCGCTGGAAGAAGGCGGGCTGGTCGCGGCCCTCTCGCAGCATGCCCACGCGCTGGGCGCCCGCCACGGCCTGACGGTCCACGCGCGGCTGGAGCGCGAACCCCCGCTCTCCCCCGCCGCCCAGGCCGCCGCCTACCGGGTGGCGCAAGAGGCGCTGCACAACGTAGTCAAGCACGCCCGCGCCCGCGAGGTGTGGCTCTCGGTGGCTGAACACGGGGGCGCGGTCACGGTCGAGGTGCGGGACGACGGGCGGGGCTTCGACCCGCTGCGGCTGCCGGGGGGCACCCTGGGCCAGCGTTCCATGCGCGAGCGGGCGCAGGGCGCGGGCGGCAGCCTGAGCGTGCACAGCGCGCCGGGCGCGGGGACCCGCGTGACCCTGACCCTGCCCACCGCCGCCCCAGCCGCTCCCGAAGCCGCCGCCCCCGAGGCCGCCGCCCTGGAGGCCCGGCCGTGACCGCCGCCCAGCGCCCGCCTGCCCGTCCGCTCGGCCCGGTGCTGGGGCGGCTGGGGCTGGGCCTGGGGCTGGCCGCGCTGGGCCTGGGCCTGGGCTGGCTCGGGCTGCGGGTCACGCCCACACCGGGGTTGAGCGCCGTGGAGACGCCGCTGAGCCTGCCCCTGGGCGGCGCCGAGACCCTCGACGTGCGCCTCACGGGCGACCGCACGGCCCTGACGGTGGCGGGCATCGCCTGGCCGGGGCGGGAGGCACTGACCGGACGGGCGCTGCACCGCGAGCGCAATCCGCTGAGCCTCCAGACCCGGCGCGAGGAGGGCACCCTGGCCGCCGAACTGCGGCTGGACGTGCGCCCGCTGGAAGAAGGCGTGATCGGCCTGGGCACCCCCGCCTTGCAGCACCGGCTGGAGGTGCAGCTCGCGCGGTCGCTGCCCGTCACCCTGAACACCGACACGGCGGTCGGGGAGACCCGGCTGGACCTGCACGCGCTGCGGGTGCGGGCGCTGAGCGTGCGCGGCGGCTTCGGGGACGTGGTGGCGACCCTGCCGGAACGCCAGAGCGGCCCGCTGACCTTCGTGACGCTGGGGGGTGGCGTCAGCTTACGCGCCGGGGCCGGATGGCGCTCGCCTGCCCTGCGCGTGAACACCGAGAGCGGCGACGTGCGGCTCTCGCTGGGCGCGGCCCGCAGCGAGGCCCTGAACATCGGCACCCGCAGCGGCGACGTGCGGGGCGAGCTGCCGCGCGCCGACCACCAGAGCGTGACCACCGGCACGGGCGGCGTCGAGCTGACCCTCCCCGACGGGGCGGCGGGCACCTTCGATGTGCGCTCGGAGGGCGGCACGGTCCGCCTGAGCCTGCCCCCCGGCGTGCGGACGCGGGTGCGCTTCACCGACCGCACCGCCCTCTCGTTGCCGCCGGGGCTGATCCGCCAAAGCAACGCCGCCGCGACCGACGCCCGCGCCCTGCAAGCCCCCGACCTCGACCTCTTTCTCGACGCGCCCACGGCGGCCCTGACCCGCCGCGCCCCCCCCACCCCCGAAGGAGACCCCCGGCCATGACCGACGCCCCCTTTGCCCCCGTCCGCGTGCTGCTGGTCGACGACCACGCCGTCGTGCGCCAGGGCCTGCGCCTCTTTCTGGGCCTCGACCCCATGATCGAGGTCGTGGGCGAGGCCGCCAACGGCGAGGAAGCGCTCTCGGAGGCCGCCCGCCTGAGGCCCGACGTGGTCGTGATGGACCTGATGATGCCGGTGATGGACGGCATCCAGGCCACCCGCGCCATCCGCCGCGCCCACCCCGACACCGAGGTCATCGCCCTGACCAGCACGCTGGAGGAACACAAGGTCAACGGCGCCATCGAGGCCGGGGCGGTGAGCTACATGCTCAAGGACGCGTCGAGCGACACGCTGGCCGACGCGATCCACGCTGCCGCACGCGGCGAGGTGCGCCTGCACCCCGAGGCTGCCCGGCGCCTGGTGCGCGACTTCCGCTCGCCGGACATGCGCGAGAGCCTGACCCCCAAGGAGGTGATCGTGCTGCAACTGATCGCGCGCGGGCACTCCAACCGCGACATCGCCGGGGACCAGGGCGTGACCGAGGCGACGGTGAAAACCCATGTCAGCCGCCTGCTGGGCAAGCTGGGGCTGGAAAGCCGCACCCAGGCCGCGCTGTACGCGCTGCGGCACGGACTGGCGAGCCTGGAATGAAGCGGTCAGCTTCCAGCGGTCAGCCGTCAGCCTGGAGCGGGTGGCGGTTGCCTCTGCTGATGCTGAGTATTGCGAGTCTGGGCATTGTCGCGGGCACGGTGCGGGCCGCGTTGCTGGAACCGGGGAAATGGAGCCTGCCGGGCCTGATCCTCGGCGCGTGGGTGCCGCTGCTCCCCGTGGCCGTCGTCGCCGCGTTCTGCCTGTGGCTGGCCCGCGCGAGTCCTGGGGCGGCCCTGGGAGGTGGGGTCGCCGCCGCCCTCGGAGCCGCCGTGTACAGCTTTGAGCTGCTGCACCCGAAATACAACCAGGACGCGAACATCGGACTGGGTCTCTACATGCTCTTCGGCTGGCTCTTTCCGCTCAGCCCGGCCTTTCTGGTCGGAGCGGGGCTGGGGTCGTTGGTGGAGCGGCGGCGCGGCCTTCCGCCCTCCCCCACCGCGCTGGAGGATGCCTGGCCCCTCCCCAGGCTGCGCCCCTGGCTGTGGCCGCTGCTGCCCCCGGCGCTGGTGTCGCTGGCGGTGGCGGTGCAGCCGTTCGTGCGGCTGGGGCAGGCTCGGCTGGTGGACGCGGCGAGCCTTCCCGGCCTGCTGCTGGCCGTGGTCTTCACATCCGGCGGGCAGCTCGCCGTTAGCCTCGCGCCCGCCCTGGTCGTGCTGCTGGTGCTGCGGGGGCGGGCCGCGCGTGACGGCACCGTGCAGCCCCGCCTCGCCGCCTTCTGGGGCCTGTGCCTGGGATTGGCGGTGACGCTGGGGCTGTTCGGGTTCGGAGCGGGTCTGTTGGGAGGTGTGGGGCTGGAGGTTTACATCCTGCTGTGTGCACTCCCGCCCATGCTGGGGTGCGGGGTGGGCTGGTGGGTAGGACGACGCGGGGAAGCGGCCCGGTAACTCGCCCTGCGCTTACGCCCTGGCTGTGGCCGCTGGCCTTGCCCACCCTGCTGCCCATCATCTCGGCGCTTGTTTCTCTGCTGCGGCGCTGGGAGGCAGCCTTCTCATGGAGGCTGGAAGCACTGCCCGGTCTGCTGCCCGGCTTCGGCGTGGCCGTCGCCGTCACACTGGCGCTCACCCTGACTCCCGCTCTCCTGGCCCTGGTCACCCTGCGGCGTGGGGCCGACCCGGACCACCTCGCGCGTCAGCGTCGACTCGCCTTCTGGGGTCTCTGCCTGGGGCTGAGCCTGACCTGGGCGCTCTTCCTCGTGCTCCCGAGCGGGTCGCGCCCTCTCCTGCTGAATGTGACCGTCTGGCCGCCCCTGGTGGGCTATGTCGCGGGACGCTGGGCAGGTGGAAGCCAGTAGGTTGCAGGGCCGGGGTGCCAAACGCTGAGGCAGAGGGCACCACACCCGCGCCCTCTGCCCCAGTGCCTGAGCCTCAGCCCAGGTCGTTCAGCACGCCGTCCAGGTCCTTTTTCACGCAGGTGAACATGGGCGTGTCCTGAAGGGTGTAGTTGCTGGCCTCGGTGTAGCGCAGGCGGTGGACGAGGTCCACGAACTCCTGCGGGTAGTCCGAGTCGAACGACACCACGAATTCCTGATCGTCGATGCCGTAGGAATACGAGGTGTTGATCCGCACGCCCTTGAAGGGACCCGAGGCGTGGATGTGCTCGTCCATCATGCCCTGGCGCGCCATCGGCGTGAGGTCGTACCACGCCCGCGTCTTCACGAAGGGATAGATGAACAGGAACTTGCCCTGCCCCGGCAGGATTTCCAGCCCGTGCCCGCTGCCCTCCACGCGGTTGACGTACTGGCTGCGCTTGTTCATGGAGATGAAGTTGTAGGGCTGGGTCAGGTAGCCCATCAGGCGGGTGCGGTTCAGCCGGGCCTGCGCCTCCTGAAAGTCGCGCACGTCGAAGGCGATGCGCCACAGCATGAAGTCCACGTCGCCGCGCACGCCGACCAGCGAGTAGCTGCGCTGGATGTGCCCCGCCTCGGCGGGGGCGTCCGTAACCCAGCCCGCTGCTGCGGCCAGGAACTCGGCCTTCAGCGCCTCGCGCTCGGGCAGGGGCAGGCGGCGGAAGCTGGGGTCGAGCTTGAAAAAGGCGTAGTTCAGGAACTGCCGCTGCGCCCGGTCCGGGTCACGCTGGGTCACCTGCCCGCTGGGGTCGAGGTCCACCATCATCTTGGGGCGGCCACCGGGGGCACCTCCAGGGCGGCCTCCTGCCGAGGGCGGCGTCTCCCCCACCTGGGTCGGCTTCTGCTCGTCGCCGCTCACTGGGCCACCGCCTGGCCGCGCAGGTCGTGCGTCAGGCCGAAGTTGGCGTGGTAGAGGGTCTGAATCCGGTCGTACTCGGCGTCCGTCAGCGGCGCGGCGTCAAAGGTCGCGGCGTATTCCTCCAGCCCCTTCTCGTCGTAGATGTTGGGCAGGACGCTCGCCATCGCCGGGGAGCGCAGCGCGAACTGGAGGGCGAGCTGGCCGATGGTCCGGCCCCGGCCCTCCACGAACTCGGCGCCAAGCTGCTCGACCTTCTTCAGGCCGTCTTCCATCCAGGCCTTGCGGCGGGCGTTGGTGGTCATGCGCCAGTTGCGGTGATCACCGGGTTCGAACTCGGTGTCGAGGGTCATGTAGCCTTCCAGCAGCCCGGAGGCGTGCGGCACGCGGGCCATCACACCCACACCTTCCTGCTCGGCCACCGGCAGAATCTGCTCGCCCAGCACCTGCTCCAGCAGGTTGTAGATGATCTGGGTGGGGGCGCGGCGCTCCCGGATGGAGGCGATGCCCTCCTCGATCTGCCGCTCGTTGAGCGCCGGACCCAGCGCGGTGCCGTAGGCGCGAATGAGGCCCTCGGCCTTGAGCTTTTCCAGCTCGGCCCACAGGTCATCCTGGCGAATCGCGTCCAGGCGGCAGTTGTGCAGCTGATAGTAGTCGATGTAGTCGGTGCCCAGCCGCTTCAGCGAGCCTTCGAGCGCCTTGCGGAGGTACCCGGGCGTCCAGTCGTGGGGGCGCTCCTGCTGGCCGGGGCGCTCGGGGTGGGTATAGATGTCGTAGCCGAACTTGGACCCGATCACGATCTTCTCGCGCACGTCGCCCAGCGCCCGGCGCTGAAGTTCCTCGGCGCGGCCCGAGGCGTAGGTGTCCGCGTTGTCGAAAAAGGTGATCCCGAGGTCGTAGGCCCGGCGCAGCAGGCGCACGGCCATGTCCTCGTCCTTGACGCCCCACCAGGTCGTGCCCACGGTCCACACGCCGAAGCCCACCGCGCTGACGGTGAGATCGGTGCCGAGAAGCTTGCGCTCTTGCATGGCCGCACTATTCCACCGCCCCCAGGGGACAATGCACCCCGAACGAGCGGTCAGGCCACGTATGCTCGGGCTGTGGACGATGCGGCCGTGATCGGTTTCGTGGGTGCTCTCGCCGGGGCACTGGTAGGAGCCGGCGGAACGTACCTGGCGACTGTGGGGGCAGCGAGACGGCAGGGTCAGGACCGGGCGCGTGCCGTCCTGGCGGCGGTCGGCGCGTCCGTGCGTGGCGAGGCCGCCAGCCATAACCAGGCGCAAGTAGAGGCAACCTTGCGTTCCCTGGCCACCTTTCGGGCGCTGCTTGGCCGCGCCGATTCCAGTGGAGCGGACGCCGATCAACCCACGCAACTTCACCTGCGGTTGACCATTCCCACGCTGCCGCAGCCCGCCTGGACGGGAATGCTCACCGCCGACGTGGGCTTCGTGCCACCCAACGTCTACCTCAAGCTCTCGGAGTTGGAGGCGCTCGCCACGCACGTCAGCGGCATAGCGGCGCAAACCCTCGACCCGGCCCTGACCTTCCACGCCCTGCTGCGCGAATTGCCCGGCGACTTTACCCCCCGCCAACTTGCCGCCGCCCCACAGCGGGCCGCCCTGGCAACCACCCTCGACCGCCTGACCGTGCTGCTGGACATTCTCCTCGATCTCTACCAGCAACACACCGCGCTCCGGCGCGAGCTGTTGGCGCTGCTGCCCAGCTGAACCCCTGTCCCCTAGACGGCCGAGGTCAGCCACGCCAGCGCCCCCGCCCGCAGCGCCGCCCAACCGTCCGGGTGGGTGTGCCCGCCGGGGTGGGTCCACTCATTCACGGGGACACCCGCCCCGCGCAGCCTCCCCGCCAGGGTCCGCGCCCGGGGCGTGTGCGGGTCGGCCTCGCCCAGCACCAGGGCGACCGGAACCCGCGCCGGGGCGGTCAGCTCCAGCAAACCGGCGGGCAGACTGGGCGAGACAGCCAGCACGCCCGAGGCGGGCACCGCGCCCCCCAGGGCCGCCCGCAGCGCCACCCCGGCCCCCGCGCTGAACCCCGCCCACACGGGCCGCCCACCCACCTCACGCGCCCACCCGGCGACCTCGGCGTCCGCCTGCGCCGGGTCGTCCCAGACCAGGGCGCCGGGGCCGCCGAACTGACCGCTCCCCGCCAGCGCGACCCGCCAGCCCTGGGCCGTCAGATCGGCGTAGAGGGGACGCAGCGAGTCCGGCGCCTGGGCGTTGCCGTGCAGGGCCATCAGGGTGCCCCGGACCGCTTCCCGCGCGGCCCAGACCGTCAGCGACGGCGAATGACGCCCGGCTTCCTCACGTTGCCGCGCCCGCCAGGCCGCCAGCAGCGCCCCGAAGCGGGGCAGGCTCCGGAGCGGGGCGAGGTCGGGGTCACGTTCCAGCAGCGCGGGCGCGAGCCACTCGCCCCGGTCGCGGACGCGCTCCAGCGCCGTCAGCGCCGCCCCGGGTTCCCCGAGCTGCGCGTGCAGGCAGGCCGCCCAGAAGTCTGCCCGCGCCCGCTGCGCCGGGGTCAGGTCCGCTGGGGGCGCGGCCAGCACGGCCAGCGCCTCCCGGAGTCGCCCGGCCCCGTGGTGGGCAAAGAGGTCGCGTTGCCACTCTTCAAACGGGGTCGCGGTCATGCGTCAGCGTAATGGCCGGTCACGTCGCGCGCACCCGCCAGACGGCGGAGGCCGCGAGAAAATTCGCCTGGTCGTGGTTTTCAAGGTAATGACCGGTTGTAGCGGTGGAGGAAGAGCCAAACCAGGGTTTCCAGGTGGACTTGGCTGCGGCTGAAGGCGAGGGATCGGCGCACCAGATGGGCCAATCTCAGGCGCAAGGTGGCATGGAAG
>NZ_JACHFN010000010.1 GCF_014201885.1 Deinococcus budaensis
TTGAGGGGGTCGGCTCCGGGTGTTCTTCATCGCAGAAAACACCGTACAGGAGCCGACTTCTCATACCTCACCCTGACTTTTGACCCCTAGAGAGCACTAGCCTACGCCCCCTTCTTCCACTTCCCCTTGCTGCGGTTTCCCGGCTTGTTGCCCGGCGTCGCGGTGCGGGTCCGGATCTTCTCGTCGTCATAGCGCAGCATCACGGCGAGTCGGGCGCGCGAGAGGATGTGGTGCGGCTGCTTGGGCACGAAGGCGGTGACCACGTCGAGGTGGCCGTCCCGCGCATGTTCGACGACCACGTGTAGGGGGAGCGCCACCCCGCAGGCCTCGAAAAAGCCGCACACCAGCCAGCGGCGGTCCTCGGGGTAGACCGCGCGCACCCGCCCGGCGACCAGGACCTGGATGATGTCGTGTTCCAAAAAGCCCTCGGCGCGGGCGTGGCCGACCGCGTGGGGACACAGGTGGTAGTGGCCCCCGTACACGGCGTCGCGCAGCCGGGCGTGGGCGCGGGCCAGCGAGTGGTCGCTGGTGTCCACGCCCGCCAGGTCGGCCTCGCGCTGGGGGGCCACGGGCTTCAGGCGCAGGTTCTCGGGCCGGGCCGGCAGGGGCGTGGGTGCGCGGCGGGCTTCTTTCTCGGCGCGGGCGAGCTGGGCACGCAGGGTCAGCAGGTCGGTGCCCTGCGCGGCGGGGCGGCGCTGGCGGCGGTCGTCGGTGATGCTGGACGTGGCTGCTTTCGTCACGGCGGGCCTCCCATCGGATGCCCCTCCCCGGCTCTCTCTTGTGGGGGTGGGGGCAGGTACGCGGGCGCGGCTCCCCCCTTTTCCAAAAAGAAAAAGTCCCCTGCGACACGGCTTCGTGTCTCTGGGGGAAAGGAGGCGGCGTACCCTGTTCAGGGCATAGGCGGAGTGTAGCACGTGCGGGCCGGCGCGCGAGGTGACGTGCCGGGCAGACGCCGGGGCCGCCGCCTTCCTACGCTGGAGCCAGGTTTTTGCAGGTGGGGGCGCTGCTTTTTGCCTGGCCGCTTGCTTTGCCGGGCGGCGCGGCGCGGCTTTCCCCCTTCGCCTCTCTCCCGACTTCGGAGGTGCCCTTCATGATCCGCCCCATGCAAGCGACCGATGCGCCCGACGTGCTGGCCCTGCTCCACTGGATGGACGACGCCCCCGAACGCGAGGTCTTCGCGCCCGACGCCCGCGAGGCCGCTGAGTTGCAGGGCGAGTGCGAGGACCGGGTCTGCCTGGTGGCCGAGGGGGTGGACGGCGAGATTCGCGGCTACTGCGCGCTGGCCCCTTTCCGCGACGGCCTGGCGCTGGAAGGCCCGCTGGGCACCGGCGACCTGCACGGGCTGCTGGCCCGCGCGGTCGAGCGCGCCGACGGGCTGCCGATCTACGCCTTTTCGGCCCGCGACAACCTCGCCGCGCGGGCGGCGCTGGAGGCCGAGGGCTTCACGCCGATGCACACCACCGACTTTTACACGGCGCGGGTGGCGGCGCTGGCCCGCGCGGCGCGGGTGCCGGGGGACCACGCGGTCGCCGGAACGCTGGCGGCGGCGGCCTACCGCGCCCTGTACCGCGCCAGCGAGGAGAGCTGGGCGGGCCGCCTGGACTGGACCGACGCCGAGATCGAGGCCCATTTTGCCCGCGACGACGTGGAACTGGTGGTGCTCTCGCGCGGCGGGCAGCCGGTGGGCTTTGCCGAACTGGAGCTGAACGCCGAGGCCTCGCGCGCCGACCTGACCTACCTGGCGGTCCACCCCGCCGAGCGCGGGCAGGGCTACGGCCGCATCCTGCTGGCCCTGGCCGCCGCCGAGGCCGCCGCCCACCCCGAGATTCGCGACCTGCGCGCCCGCGCCCACGACCACGCCCGCGCCGCCCGCGCCCTGTACGCCCGCGCGGGCCTGACCCACTGCCGCGCGGTCGTGACCTACCTGCGCGACGACACCGAAGGCGAGGCGTAGGGGAAGCGGGGGCGAGGGAGGGCGAGCCGGGGGAGAGGGCGCGGGCGGCACAATCCCCCCCGCCCCCGCGCGTTAGCTTCGCCCCATGGGCAAACGCGACCGCTCCGGCCCCCAGTCCGCCTTCGTGACCCTGCGGGACCTGCCCGGCACCCAGCTCATGTTCTGGGTGGTGGACGCCTGTCCCTACTGCGGCGGGCGCCACGTCCACCCGGCCGGAAACCTGCGCACCGCCGACCCCGGCGAGCGGCTGGGTGAGCAGGCGGCCCCCTGCGACCCGGGCCGCACCTACGACTTGCTGCTGCCGCCCCGCCCGAAGAAAAAGAATGGCAAGACCGAGCGCCGCCGCGAGCGCCGGGCCGGAAAGGTCAGCGACTGGGACGACGAGGGTTAGGCGCCAGCAACAGCAGAGAAAAGGGCGGGCCGGAAGAGATCAATCCTTCCGGCCCGCCTTTCTCTGCTCCTCAGTGCGCGTGTTCGCCTTCCATCCCGGCGTGGTCCAGGTCGCCGGTCACGGCTGCCGGGGCGGGCAGCGGCCCAGCCCCGCGCGCGGCGAGCATGGCGGTCATCAGCCGGATCTCGCCCCCCTGGGCCGCGTCGATCTGGCGGGCCAGGGTCCGCACCTCGGGGCGCACGCCCGGCGCCAGCGCGGGTTTGACCATCGCCAGCGCGCCCTGGTGGTGGCGAATCATCAGTTGCAAAAAAAGGCGCTCGGCGTCGGCGGGGGGCAGGGTGTCCAGGCGACTGAGTTCCGCCGGGGTCGCCATGCCCATCATGCGGGCGTGCTCGGCGGTCATGCCGGGGCCGCCCCAGGGCAGGTTCCAGAGGGTCAGCCAGCCGCGCATCTGCCCGATCTGTTCTTGCTGCGAGAGCTGGATGTCCAGCGCCACGCTGCGCAGGGTGCGCTCCTCGGAGCGGTCGCGGATGCGGGTCGCCATGTCGACCGCCTGGGCGTGGTGCTGGATCATCTCGCGCACGAAGCGGACCTCCACGCTTTGCGCGCCGGGCGTGCCCAGCCGGGGCGCCAGCGCCAGCGCGGCGGCGATCAGGAGGGCGGCGGCCAGCGCCAGCACGGCGATCAATGCGGGGCGGCGGGTCATGGCCGGAGTATAGGGAGCCGGGGCGTGAGAGGAATTCAGGGCGGGCAGGCTGGCCCCCGCTAGACTGACGCCCGTGACCGGGGACGTGAACACCTCGCGCCTGCTGGGCCTCGACGCCCTGCGGGACGCGCTGCTCACGACCTGGCGCGACGTGCAGGGCGTGGCGGGCGAGTACGGCCCGAACGCCCTGCTGGCCGCCGGCCTCACCCTGCTGTACGCGCTGCTGTTCGTGGGGGTGTCGCGGGTGGCCTTCGCGCTGCTGGGCCGCCTGATTCACGTGGACGTCCACCCCATCGCGCGGCGGGTGCTGCGGACCGTGCTGCGCCTGACCTTCGCGCTGCTGGTGCTGCTGTCGATCACGGCGCTGTTCGAGCCGCTGAGCGTCTGGAGCGCGGCCATCTTCCGGGTGTACCTGCTGCTGCTGGTGCTGTACGTGGGGTGGGGCGTGATCGTGCGCTTCTTGCACGTGCAGGCCGATCACTGGGAGCTGGACGCCAGCCTGAGCGTGCTGCTGTACAACGCCGTCCGCACCGTCTGGGTGCTGCTGGGCGTGTACCTCGTCTCGGCGCAGTTCGGCATCAACCTGCTGCCCATCCTGGGCGGGCTGGGCGTGGTCGGGCTGGCGGTGGGCTTCGCGGCGCAGGACATCCTGGCCAACCTGATCAGCGGCGTGACCCTGCTGCTCGACCGGCCCTTTCGCATCGGGGACTGGATTCGCACCCAGGACCACGAGGGCCAGGTCACCCGCCTGACCCTGCGGACCACCCGCATCCGCACCCGCGACAACGAGCATGTCAGCATCCCCAACAAGGACGTGGCGGGCGCGGTCGTGGAAAACCTCAGCAAGGGCGGCACCCTGCGCGTCAGCGTGAAGGTGGGCCTCTCCTACCGCGACGACGTGGCGCAGGCCCGCGCGGCGCTGCTGCCGGTGCTGGGCAACTTTCCCGGCGTGCTGCCCGACCCCGCCCCCCAGGTTCTGGTCGAGGAGCTGGAGGAAAGCCGCGTGCGCTTGCTGCTGCGCTTCTGGGTGGACGCCCAGGGTGTGGCGGGCTATCCCGTGACCCGCATGGGGGTACTGGAGGCCGCCCGCGAGGCGCTGACGGCGGCGGGGCTGGAGGTGCCCTACCCCCAGATGCGCGTGCAGCTCGGGCCTCCCGGGGAAGAGGCGGGGCCGCGTGCGGGGGGCTGAACTGAAGGCCGAACCTGCCCCGACGGATGCAGGCATCTTGCCGACCGAGCAGGCGGGAGGAGAGACGGACACCGCGACCCCCAGGCCCCCCCGGCGCCCTTCCGGCGGGCGCGGCATGTTCTCCGGAGCCGTGCAGGGCGCCGCGCTGGGCTGCGCCTGGGCCGTCCTCGCCGCCCTGCTGGGCGAGGTGCGGGCCACCCCGGCGCTGCTGCTCGCCTTGATCGGCCTGGGGGCGGGACTGGGCGCCTCCCTGCGGACGCGCCGCGTGCTGGCCGCCGGTTCGGGACTGGCCGCCGCCCTGCTCGCCGCCGCGCTGCTCACGCCCGCCTTGCGCGCGCCCCTGGCGGCCTTGACGCTGGCGCAGCCGCCCGCCCGCGCCGACGCCATCGTGGTGCTGGGGGCCGGGGTGCAGTGCGGGACCCGCACGCTGGACACGCACAGCCTGGCGCGGCTGGTGCGCGGGCTGGAGCTGTGGCGGGCCGGGTACGCGCCCACTCTGACGGTCTCCGAACAGTCGGGCCTGCTGGGGCCTCCAGACTGCGTGAAGCTCAGCGAGGTGCAGCGCGCCCACATCCGGGCGCTGTACCCGCAGGGGGGTCCCGAGGTCCTCACCCTGCGCCGGGTCACCACCACCCGCGACGAGGCCGCCCGGGTCCGCGACCTCGCCCGCACGCGCGGCTGGACCCGCGTCCTGCTGGTCACCTCGCCCAGCCACTCGCGCCGCGCCGCCCGCCTGCTCGCGGTCACGGCGCCGGGCCTGACGGTGCTCAGCGTGCCCGCCGGGGAGACGCGGTTCGACGCCACGCTGCCGCTGCCCCACGACCGCCTCGCCGCCGCGCGGGTGCTGCTCTACGAGGGCCTGAGCCGGGTGAAGGCGGCGCTGGGGGGCACGCCGGAGAGGTGAGGGGTCAGTGGGCGGGGGCCGGTTCTTCTCCACTCACCACAAACCGCTCCCCGCCCTTCCCCTACACTGCCCCCCGATGAGCGCATCAGAAGCGGCAATCACGGTAGTCGGCGCAGGGCTGGCGGGGTCGGAGGCGGCGCTGGCGGCGGCCCGCCTGGGCGTGCGGGTGCGCCTCTTTGAGATGCGCCCCGTGAAGATGACCCCGGCGCACCGGACCGGGAACTTTGCCGAACTCGTCTGCTCGACCAGCCTCGGCGGCGAGGGCGAGATGCAGTCCAAGGGCCTCCTCCAGGCCGAACTGCGCTCGGTCGGGGGGGCCATCGTGGGCGCCGCCGATCAGAGCCGGGTTCCGGCAGGCAACGCCCTGGCCGTGGACCGCGACGAGTTCAGCGCCCGCGTGACCCGCGCCGTGCGGGGGCACCCCCTGATCGAGGTGGTCGGGGGCGAGGTCGAGGCCGTGCCTGAGGGCATCGCCGTGATCGCCTCCGGGCCGCTGACCTCGGACGCGCTCGCCGCCGACCTCGCCCGGCTCACCGGCAGCGAGAGATTGAGCTTCTACGACGCCGCCGCGCCCGTGATCGCCTTCGAGAGCATCGACCTGGACAAGGCCTGGCGGGCCGGGCGCTACGACCAGAGTGCGGACTACATCAACTGCCCCTTTACCAAAGACGAGTACCTGGCCTTTTTCGCGGCGCTGGAGCAGGCCCGGGCGCACACGCCGCACGACTGGGAGAAGCTCGAATTTTTCGAGGGCTGCATGCCCATCGAGGAGATCGCGCGCCGGGGCGTGGACACGCCGCGCTTCGGCCCGATGTCGCCCAAGGGCCTGGACGACCCGCGCACCGGGCGCTGGCCCTACGCGGTCGCCCAGCTGCGCCAGGAGGACCGGGAAGGCCGGATGTGGTCGCTGGTCGGCTTTCAGACCGGCCTGAAGTGGGGCGACCAGAAGGCGGTCGTCTCCCTGATTCCGGGGCTGGAAAACGCCGAGATCGTCCGCTACGGGGTGATGCACCGCAACACCTACCTCAACGCGCCCGAGGTGCTCGACGCCACCCTGGCCCTGCGCGCCGACCCTGCGAAGTTCGTCGCGGGCGTGCTGGCCGGGACCGAGGGCTACCTCGAATCGGCGGCGACCGGCTGGCTGGCAGGCACCAACGCCGCGCGGCTGGCCCTGGGTCTGGCGCCCCTGACCCCGCCCGCCGAGTCGATGCTGGGCGGCCTGGTGCGCTACCTCGCTTCCGCCAACCCGCAGGGCTTCCAACCTATGAACGTGAACTGGGCGCTGGTCCCCGAGCTGCCCGCGCCGGAGCCGGGGCCAAGCGGCAAGGTTCGCAAGCTGGGCAAGCGCGAGAAACGGCCGCCGATGTTCCGCCGGGGCCTGAGCGCGTTTATGGCCTGGGCGCAGGACGAGGCGGGCCTGCCGGTGACGCCGCCGGCCGTACCCGAGCACGCGGCGGACGAGGTGCCCGTCTTGCGCTGACCTCCGTACGCTGACCCCGCGCCCGTCCGGCTTCTGGAAGCGGGCCGGGTTCGGTGCGGTCCCGCCGGGCTTTTCAGCCCCTGGCCCGCGCATTCCCGTATGGTTGGGGGCGTGACAGAGCCGAGTGGGGGAGCGGGGAGCGGGGGGCGCGGGGTGCTGATCTACGGGCTGGGGCGCAGCGGGCGCGGGGTGGCCCGGTTCCTGGCCCGCGAGGGGGTGGCCGCCGAGTGGCACGACGCCCAGCCGGGGGCCGAGGACGGGGCGTTGATGGCGGAGCTGGGCTTTGCGCGCGGCGGTGTGGACGGGACCTACCGCACGGTCGTCGCGGCGCCGGGCGTGCCCATCGACCATCCCGACCTGCGGGCGCTGGCGGCGCGCGGCGCCGAGATCGTCGGTGAGGTGGTCCTGGCGGCCCGCGCGCGCCCCGGGCTGCCGCTGGTCGGGGTGACGGGGACGGCAGGCAAGGGCGGCACCACCGTCCTCATTGCCGAGTTGCTGCGGGCCTGCGGGGTCCGGGCGCTGGAGGGCGGCAACATCGACCCGCCGCTGCTCGATGTGGTGGACCGGGCCGAGGTGGCGGTGGCCGAGCTGTCGAGCTTCCAGCTGGAGCGGGTGCCGGGCCTGCGCCTGCCGGTGGCGGTGATCACCAACCTGGGCGTGGACCACCTCGACCGTCACCGCACGGTGGAGGCCTATCACGCCGCCAAGCTGAACATCACGGCGGGCCAGACGGCGGAAGACGTGCTGGTGGTCCCGGCGGGGCTGACGGTGCCCACCCGGGCGCAGGTGCGGCCCTTCCAGCCTGACCGCGTCGCCCTGGCGGACGGCCAGGAGGTGCTGCCCGCCGCCGAGCTGCCCGAAGGAATTCACCCCGCCAACGCTGCCGCCGCCGTGCTCGCCGTGGAGGCGCTGCTCTCGCGGCTGGGGCGCCCGCTGGACCCGGGCGCGCTCGCCGGGGCGCTCAGGGCCGCCCGCCCGGTCGCCGGACGCTTCGAGACGGTCGCGCGGGTGGGGGGCGTGCGCTTCGTGGACGACTCCATCGCCACCCGGACCCTGGCGGTCGAGGCGGCGCTGACCCGCTCGGTGGCCCCGGTCGCCTGGCTGGTCGGCGGGCGCGACAAGGGGGCCGACCTCGCCCCCTTGCGTGAGGCCGCGCGGGGCCGGGTGACCCGCGTGATCGCTTTCGGGGAGGACGGCGAGGCGCTCGCGCGGGGCCTGGAGCTGCCGTATGCGACGGTAACGGGCGCCGACCCCGACGCGGTGATGCACGCTGCCGCCTGCGCCGGGCTGGAGGCGCTGGGCGGCCCCGGCGGCGCGGGCACGGTGCTGCTGGCCCCCATCGGCACGAGCTTCGACCTGTTCCGCGACTACCGGGCGCGCGGCGAGAGCTTTGCCCGCGCGGCCCGCGCGCTGGCGGCGCCGCCCCTCGCCGGGCAGCCCGCTCCGGAGGTGAAGGTATGAGCCTGCAACTCGTCATCGCGCAGGTGCTGCTGCTCACGCTGGGGCTGATCGGGGTCGCCACCGCCGCGCCGGAAAAGATCCTGGACCACGGCAGCAAGGCGCTGCTGGCGCTGCTGGTGACCTTTCTGGTGGCCCGGCTGCGGCCCAAAGCCTTTTTGAAAATTGCGCCGTACTTCTGGGGCCTCACGCTGGCGCTGCTGGTGCTGACCCTCTTTATCGGGCAGGGGGCGGCGGGCAGCGAGGGGGTCAAGCGCTGGCTGGAATTCGGCCCGCTGCGCTTTCAGCCGTCCGAACTCGCCAAGCTGGGGCTGGTGCTGCAACTGGCGTCCTTTTTCTCGCGCCGGGGCGTGCAGCATAAATTGATCAGCGCCACCGGGATGATCGTGGTCACGACCGGGCTGATCCTGCTCGAACCCGACCTGGGCACCTCGGTGCTGACCTTCGGGCTGGGCCTGATCCTGATGTACGCCGCAGGGGTCCGCATCACCAACATCAGCGGCTTTCTGCTCGCGCTGGGATTGATCGCCATTCCCTTCGTGGGCCGCTACCTGGAGACCCACAGCTACATTCTCGAACGCTTTTTCGGGCACGTGAACCGGGGCGAGACCCTGGAGGTGGGCCTCGACCAGATCGGCATGGCGCACCGCGACCTGAATTTCGGCGGGCTGTGGGGCCAGGGTCCCGACGGCCCGCGCTACCAGTACTTCGCGGCGCACACCGACATGATCGTGGCGTCGGTGGGCTTCTCGACCGGGCTGCTGGGCGTCGCCATGCTGCTGTTTGCCTACTGGCTGATCGTGTCCACCGCCCTTCAGGTCTCGCAGCTCGCCACCCGCGTGCGGCCCATGACCGCCGAGATTCACGGCGCGACCATCCTGGCGACCGGCGCGATGTTCATGGTCGTCGGGCAGGCCTTTGTCAACCTCGCCGTGGCGGCGGGCCTCTTTCCGGTGACCGGCGTGCCGCTGCCCCTGGTGAGCTACGGCTTTTCCTCCATGCTCACCATGAGTCTGGCCCTGGGCGTCATCCACAGCGCCATGCGCGAGGTGCGCTCCCAGCTTCCCGCCGGGGAGGCGGCGCCCGACCTGATGCCGGTTTCCGGCCGGGTGGCGACCGACTGACCCGCCCCTCCCCTCACCCTGGCCCCGGCGAACGCGCGCCGGGGCCAGGACTTTTGGCGCGGCCTTTACCTCTCCGGGTCTTACCTCTCCGGGTACAGCCAGCGCCGCCACCAGCGCGAGAGCAGCGGCAACACCGGCCAGTTCAGAAAGATGGTGGCGGGAATGACCGTGGACAGGATCGCCAGATACCAGGGCCACTCCCGCGTGAACGGCCCGAACAGCAGGCTGAACACCAGAATCAGCGGATAGACGCCGACCACCCCGACCACCACGTTTTTCCAGAAGGGCGGCGCGGGGGCCGCGCGGGTGGGGCGGTCGAACCACGCTTCGAGGCCCGCCGCCTCCCGGTAATCCACCTCGGCCGCCGTGAACTCGGGCAGCCGGGCCAGCGCCGAGGCGTACTCGGGCGAGGCGCGCCAGCGGGCCAGGGCTTCCGGCGACGCGAAACGCAGCAGCGTCACGTATTCCGGCCCGCCCGCGCTCTCGCCGCGCAGCACGTGCACCCCCACGAAACCCGGCTGCCGCGCCAGCGTGGCGTGCAGCTCGCGCGCCCAGGCCTCGTACTGCGGGACCCTTGAGCGCCGCACGAGTTCGGTGACCACCAGCGTGGTGCCGTCCGGGGGCGTGGGGGGGGCAGGAGCGGGGGAGAGGTCCGTCATGGAGCGGACACTGTAGCGCGGCGGGCCGGGAGGAGAAAACCGGCCGCCGGGTGCGCGCTGCCCCCGGAAACGTGACGGAGAGCCGGGGGGGTCGGCCTTCTTCCCCCCGGCTCTCCGCTCCAGCGTTCAGGCGCTCAGCTGCTGTGCAGCACGTTCATGATGTCGCCGTCCGCCATGACGTACTCCTTGCCCTCGGTGCGGACCCAGCCCTTGGCCTTGGCGGCGGCCCAGCCTCCGGCCTCGACCATCTTCTGCCACTCGATCACTTCGGCGCGGATAAAGCCCCGTTCGAGGTCCGAGTGGATCTCCCCGGCGGCCTCGGGCGCCTTCTCGCCCCGGCGGATGGTCCAGGCACGGACCTCCTTCTCGCCCGAGGTGATGAAGGTGATCAGCCCCAGCGTCTCGTACCCGACCTTGACCAGCTGGTCGAGGCCGCTTTCCTGCACGCCGAGGTCCGCGAGAAATTCGCGCGCCTCGTCTTCGGGCATCTCGGCAAGTTCGCCCTCGATCTGGGCGCTGATCTTGACGACCTGCGCGCCCTCCTGCGCGGCGTACTCGCGCACCCGGCGCACGAACTCGTTGTCCTCTTGCAAGTCGTCCTCGCCCACGTTCGCCACGTAGATCACGGGCTTGGTGGTGATCAGGCCGAAATCCTTGGGGATAGGGGCCGCGTAGCTTCCGGCGCGGGCGGGTTTGCCCTCGCCCAGCACGGCCAGCAGCTGCTCGGCCAGTTCGGCCTGCTCGCGGGCGTCCTTGTCGCCGCCCTTGGCCTTTTTCTGGAGGTTGGTGAGACGCTTTTCCAGCCCGGCGAGGTCGGCCAGGATCAGCTCGGTGTTGATCGTCTCGATGTCGTCCAGGGGGTCCACCTGCCCGGCCACGTGAACCACGTTGGGGTCCTCGAAGCACCGCACGACGTGGGCGATGGCGTCCACCTCGCGGATGTTGGCGAGAAACTGGTTGCCCAGGCCCTCACCCTGCGAGGCGCCCTTGACCAGCCCGGCGATGTCCACGAACTCGACGAAGGTGGGGATGATCGGCGGCACCCGCTCGCCCTTGGTAAAGACCCTGGCCAGGGCCGTGAGGCGCTCGTCGGGCACCGTGACCCGCCCCACGTTGGGTTCGATGGTGGCGAAAGGATAGTTCGCGGCGAGCGCCCCCGCGCGCGTGATGGCGTTGAACAGCGTGCTTTTTCCGACGTTGGGCAAGCCAACGATTCCAATTCCCAGGCCCATACTCCACCTCTTTCCGCGCTCGGCTTCCGGTGCGGCGCGGCAACTCCGCCAGTGTACGGGATGGGGGGGAGGGAGGCGCGGGTGGGTGCCTCCGGAACAAGCAGCCCCAGCGAGGTCAAAGCCCACCCTGAGGAGTTTCAATCCCCACCCGAAGGCAGGCTGCAACCTTGATGCTGCCCAGCCGTATGCCCGAGCGCCGCAGGTTTCAATCCCCAGCCCACCCGAAGGCAGGCTGCAACTCTGCGGCCTGATGAGGCGTGGGGACTGGAGGAGGTTTCAATCCCCAGCCCACCCGAAGGCAGGCTGCAACGGGCGAAGCCTGTCAAAAGTCCGGGCCAGGGTCGTGTTTCAATCCCCAGCCCACCCGAAGGCAGGCTGCAACGGTAGTGTGCTTGTTTCGCGTGTGGCACGCAACCTGATGGCCGCGAGGCGCGAACCCACTCGCTGACGGGGGCGCGGCCCTCACCACCTGCGGCCTCGCCTCAAGGCTTTTGCCGCGCAAAACAGCCTTTGGCGCCTCGCGCGGATCGCCCGGCGAAGTTCAGGTCGCCGGGCCTTCGCGCACGTTCCCGACGCCGACATGAGGTGTCGGGCTGGCCCCCCATGCTCCGGCCCAGAACGCGGCGGTCGCGTTCACAGCGTCCCAGGGCGGATTTTTCCGTGCCTGGCATGGAGGGTGCGATGGGCAAATGGGTGTTGCTGGTGCTGCTGATCCTGGGTGCAGGATGGCCCCCGACCCCGGGGGCACTGGCCGGGGGATCCGGGGAAGAACGTCCGCTCAACGAGGTGATCTGGCCCGTCGGTGGCTAGGCGGCGCGGCCCCAGGCGGCCTCTCGCCGCGCCGGCTTCTACAATCGGGGGGTGAAGGCCGACAACCACCGCGCCGGGTGCAGGTCCGGGCCTCCGCAACGCCAGGAGGCAGGCCCGCGCCCCGGCACTGCGGCGCCCACCGTCCCCAGGCCCGATGTGCAGGGACGTGCGCCGTGAGAACGCCGGAGCTGGCCGCGCACCTTCAGAGCCTGCTGGCTGCGGGGGCGTGGGAAGCCGCGCGGCTGCACCTGCAAGCCGGGGCGCAGGCGGTCCGGTCGCGTTCGGACGGGACGTTGCTGGGCCGGGTGGCGTGGGAGGTGCCGACCCGGTTGTGGACCGAACCTGGCTGGGCGCGGGCGCTGGCCTGGGCGGCCTACCGCGCGGCGGACCTGCCGCTGCTCAGGGCGGTGCTGGCAAGTCAACCGGAGGGCCTGGAAGCGTTCCGGGCCTTTCTCGCCTGCACCGAGGGCCGCCCGGCCGAGGCGCTGCCGTGGGCGCAGGCGGGGATGCAGGGGCCAGACCCGGCGGTCGCGGCGCGGTACCGGGCGCAGGCCCTGCTGCGCAGCGGGGCGCCCGGCTGGCACGAGGCCTACGCCGCCGCGCTTCAGGCGGCCCGGGGGCGCGACCGGGCGCTGGTTCAGCTCGACTACGCGGTGGCCCTGACCTCGGTGAGTGACGACGTGGCGGCCCGGCCGGAATTCGCAGCGGCGGCGGCCGAACTGGGGGGCGACCTGTGGGGGGCGGCCTTTGCGTGGTCGAGTCTGGGCATCGTGTGCCTGCGGCTGGGCGACCTGGCCGGGGCAGAGCGGGCGCTCGCGCGGGCGCAGGTGGCCGCCCGCAAGGAGACGACCGGGCAGCATCTCGTCGCCGTGCAGCTGGGCCTGGGCGGGGTCTACCGGGGCCACGGCGAGTATCCGCGTGCTCGCCACGCCTTTCAGGAGGCCGCGCGCCTCGCGGTCCGCGCCGAGGACCGGGTGGTCGCCCTCACCGGGGAGGCGCGGACCCTGGCGCTGTGGGGCCGGGTGGACGAGGCCCTGGCCGTGATGTACGACGCGGCGGGGCAGGCGGGGGCGCTGGAGCCGGGCGGTCCTCCCCACCGCCTCTTCGTGGAGGTGGCCGCGCTGCGCGCCCTGCTGGGCGACCCGGTGGGCGCGCGGGAGGCGCTGGCCCGGGCCGGAGCGCTGCGGCAAGACGACCATCTGCTGGCCGAGGTGGTGCGCGCCGAGCTGCTGCGCCGCGAGGGGCAGGAGGCCAGGGCACGCGCCGCGCTGGAAGCCCTGGCCCCCAGGCCCCTCTGGGCGCAGGAACACGCGCGGCTCTTTCCGGCGCTGCTGGGCTTGATCGGTGTGCAGGCGCCGCAGTTGCCCGCCTGGGAGGCCGTGGTCAGCACCGACGGCCCGGTCAGCGTCACCATGCACGGCCAGCCCTTGCCCCTGCGCCCGTCGAGGCCCGAGGCCGCCCTGCTGGCCCTGCTGGTCAGCCAGGGCGGCCACCTGGGCCGCGAGCGCCTGCAAGACGCCCTGGACCTACCCGGCCAGAGCGAGAACGCCCGGCGCAAGGAACTCAGCCGCGCCGTCGCCTCGCTGCGCGCGGTGCTGGGCTGGCCGCAGGCCGTGCAGGCGACCGGCAATACGGTCAGCCTCTCGCCCGACCTGCGCTGGACCCACCGCCCGCCGCCCCCGGAGCGGGCCGACCTCTTTTGCGAGGGCCGTTTCGACCCCTGGGTCCACGACTGGCGCCTTGAGCGAACAGCACTCACCGGATCTCTCTAGTTGGCGCGCGCGCCAGATACCGCGACAAGGGCGCGACACCCGGGTTTCATCATGCGGACATGGCATCCACGGAGCTTCATCAGGTCGAGCGTCTTTTCCGGGTCGCGGGGCTGCTGCGCGAGGGGCACCTCACGGTCCGCGATCTGGCCGGGCGGCTGTTTCCGCAGGCCAGCGTCGGCGGCGAGGGCTGGCCCGGCATCGAGCGCGCCTTGCAGCGCGACCTGCTGATGCTGGAGCGGCTGGAACCGCAGGATTTCCGTCGCCTGCCGGGCAGGCCGCCGCGCTACACGCTGGACACCCACCGCACCACGCTGCATCCGGTGAGCCTGCTCGCGCTGCACGCGGCGGCCCGGCTGCTGTACCACCGCGCCCCCGGCAACCGGCTGCATCACCAGGAGGCCCTGCGCCAGCTTACCGGCTGGCTGCCCGGGCGCGTGCAGGAGGTCGCCCGGCGCGGCATGGAGGACATCGGCAAGCGCCGCAGCCGCGAGAGCCTCAACCTCGAACACGTGGGCAGCGCGTGGGCGGGCGGGCACCCCCTGCGCTTCGAGTACCGCAAGCCGGGCGGCAGCGGCAGGCTGCGGACCAACATCGTGGAGACGTACCTGATCGAGGCGCACCCGGTCAACCTCGACCTGTACGTGATCGGTCTGGAAACCACGTACCACCGGGCAGTGCGGACCTTCAAGCTCTCGCGGATGCAGAACCTGCATGTCCTGCGGGGCGAGAATTACACGGTTCCCGCCTCCTTTGTCCCGGGCGACTTCTTGAACCTGGCCTGGGGCGTGGTGGGCGCCCAGGGCAACGCCACCATGACCGTCCACCTGCGCTTTCGCCACGACGCGGCCTACCGCATCCTGGAGGGCGGCTACGCGCACCTCAGCGAGCCGTACCTCAACCCCGACGGCACCATCGACACGACCGTCCAGGCCCCGGTGGACGCGACTGGCCTGCCGCGTGAACTGCTGCCCTGGATTCTGGGCTGGGGACCGCGCGTGCAGGTGCTGGGTCCCCCCGAGTTGCGCGAGCACTGGCGAAGCGAACTGCGCGCCGCTGCCGAGGGCGCCGAGACCGAGCCGGTCCAGTTCCCAGCGGGGGGAGCGGCGTGACCTCCCCGGTGCCCGTCTATATGGGCCATAGCCCCAGCGCCCAGAACCCGGAGTGGCAGACGCTCAAAGCCCATGTGGACGGCGTGACCGCGCGCCTGACCCACCACGTCCGGTACCTGAACGTGCCCGGCGTGACGGTCTATGCCCGGCTCACGGGTCTGCTGCACGACCTGGGCAAGTACCGCCTGGACTTCCAGCATCACCGCCTGGGGTGGAATCCCGAGGCGGGCAGGCCGCAGGAGTACGCCGAAAAGGCCGTGCCTCACAGCGACGCGGGGGCGAAGTTCATGCAGGGCCTGCTGGAGATGGACCGGGAGACGGCGAGCGAGTTGCCCTTCGTGATCGCCAACCACCACGGACGCCTGCGGGACGTGGACGCGCTGTCTGCCCGTCTGGGCGAAAGTGACCCCGCCGAGGTGGACGCCCTGGTCGACCTCGCCGTGCAGGACTGCCCCGAGCTGGGCGAGCTGTTGCAGGCCGAGCTGCCCGACCTCCCCCTGGAAGGCACCGAACGCGCTTTCCTCATCCGGCTCCTGCTGGGGGCGCTGGTGGACGCCGACCGCCTGGACACCGAGGAACACGGCAGCCCCGATAAGGCAGCTCTCCGCAAAGCCCACGAGGCCGAGCAGGACGAGATGGGAACGCTGCTCGCCCGCCTGGAAGCCCAGCAGGCCCGCTTCGCCGCCCAGGACGCGCGGGACCCGCAGCCGATCAACGCCCTGCGCCGGGAGATGTATACCCAGGCACTGGAAGCGGCGAGCCTGCCCCCCGGCTTTTTCCGGCTCACGCTGCCGACCGGGGGCGGCAAGACGCTGACCTCGCTGGCCTTCGGGCTGGGGCACGCGCAGACGCATGGCCTGCGGCGCGTGATCTACGCCGTGCCCTTCACCACCATCATCGACCAGACGGCGCGCGTCTTCCGGAGCGTGCTGGAGCGGGAAGGCGAGTTTAAGGTGCTGGAGCACCACAGCAACCTGGAAGTCAGGGAGCGGCCCGAGGGGCAGGAAAAGCAGACCAGCGCCCCCGACCTCGCCACCGAGAACTGGGACGCGCCCGTGGTCGTCACGACCACCGTGCGTCTCTTTCAGGAGACGCTGTTCGGCACCCGCACCGCGCAGTTGCGGCGGCTGCACAACGTCTCGGGCAGCGTGATCGTGCTGGACGAGGCCCAGAGTCTCCCCGCCCACCTGCTGACCCCCACGCTGGACGCCCTGAGCTTCCTGGTGCGGTACGCCGGATGCAGCGTCGTCCTGTGTACCGCCACCCAGCCCGCGCTGGACGAACGGCTGGGCTTTCCGGCCCTGCGGGGCGTGCGTGACCTCGTGCCGGGCGCGGCCCGCTATTTCGACGCCCTGCGCCGGGTGGAGTACGAGTTCCGTATCGCCGAGCCGACCCCCTGGCCCGCGCTGGCCGACGAACTGGGCACCCACGCTCAGGTCCTGTGCATCGTGAATACCCGTCAGCACGCCCACGACCTGTATGCCCTGCTGGGAGACGACCCCGCGGCCCATCCCGACGAACACTTTCACCTCTCGACCAACATGCCGCCCGCGCACCGGGGGCGCGAGCTGGCCACCATCCGCGAGCGCCTGAGCGCGGGGCTGCCCTGCCGGGTGGTGAGCACCCAACTGATCGAGGCGGGCATCGACGTGGATTTCCCGCGCGTCTACCGGGCGTTCGGGCCGCTGGAAGCCATCGTGCAGGCGGCGGGCCGCTGTAACCGCGAGGGAAAGCTGGACAGCGGGCAGGTCGTCGTCTTTCTCCCCGAGGACCACAAGTTGCCCCGGGGCGACTATCAGGTGAGGGAGAGGCTGGCCCTCACAGTCGTTGAGGAAGGCGAGAACCTTCACGACCCGAACATCTTTACCTCTTACTTTCACCAGGTTTACAGGCACGTGAAAAGTGCTCCCGAGATCGAGATTCAGGAACCGGGCCGCACCGTCCGAATCCCCTTTCAAACCGCCCACGAACGCCTGGATTTCGAGCGGGTTGCGCAGGCTTACCGCATGATCGCGGACGACACCGTGCCGGTGGTGGTGCGTGGATATGAGTCAGAAAAAGTAAATAGGCTGCTTGCCACCATCAGGGACAGCCGCAGCAAGGGGGAACGTCTTGAAGCCTGGAGGCGGCTTCAGCAGTACACCGTCAACATCTATGCCCATCAGGCCAAAGCCCTGTCGTCGTTTCTGACTCCTGTTCCTGAGCTGGTTGAGCGTGCCCGGCGGCTGGAGGTGGAGCCGCCCGTCATCTACCAGTGGCCGACCACCGCCCTGTACCACGACAAGCTCGGCCTCGTCGCCGGGTTCAGCGACGACGCTTTCACGTCCTTCTGACGAGTTTTCTGAAAGGAGCATCCATGTGCTGACACTGAAAGTCTGGGGTGACTACGCCTGTTTCACCCGGCCCGAGAACAAGGTCGAGCGCGTCTCCTACGACGTGATGACCCCCTCGGCGGCGCGGGGCGTGCTGGAAGCCGTGTTCTGGAAACCCGAGTTCGCGTGGCGCGTGCGCGAGATTCACGTCCTGAAGCCCATCCGCCGTTTCAGCATCCTGCGGAACGAGGTCAACGCGCTGGCATCCGAACGCGCTGCGAAGGGTTGGGCAGCGAACGGCGGCGGCTACTTCGCCGAGGAGGACCGCGCCCAGCGCCACGCCCTCGTCCTGCGCGACGTGGCTTACCTGATCCGGGCCGATATCGTTCTGAAGCCGCACGCCTCCGACCCTGTGCAGAAGTACCGCGAGATGTTCACTCGCCGCGCGGGCCGGGGGCAGGCCTTTCACCAGCCGTACCTGGGCACGCGCGAGTTCACCGCCTTTTTCGACCTGCCGGACGGCAGCGAGCAGCCTATAGACCTGACCGACGACCTGGGCCGGATGCTGTTCGACCTGCGCTTTACGGGGGCGCCGGACCAGAAGGGAGGCCGCCTGAAGTACCGCACCCACACGTCCGAGGGGGCGCGCTGGACCAGCGGGAACGCCACGCCCGCCTTCTTCCCCGCCCGGCTGCAAGCGGGTGTGCTGCATGTGCCGCGCCAGCTCTACGGCGAGGAGGACTGACATGCTGCTCGAACAGTTGATGCGCTACGAGGACCGGATGCGCGCCGAGGGCCGGGTCAGGGCGCAGGCGTCGGAGTCGGGGGCGGGTGGAGACGAGATGCCCTTCATGTACGCCGCTCAGCCCGTGCGCTGGGAGGTCAGGCTGAAGGCTGACGGCACGGTGCGAGACGTGCAGCCGCTCAGCAGTGGGAAGACGAAGGGGAAGGACCTGGGAGCGCCACTGGCCGCGCCGAACCTCATCCGAACCGTCGGTATCAAGGCCCGCCTGCTGATGGACAACGCGGAGTACGCGCTGGGCATTCCCAAAAAGGAGGGAGACAAGAACACCCTCAAGAGACACGACGCCTTCAGGCAGCTCGTGCGCGTATGTGCCGAGGCCACCGAAGAGTCGAGCGTTCTCGCCGTCGCCCGTTTCCTCGACGGACTGGACCCTGCCGCCTTTCGGGAGAAGTACCTCGCCGCTTTCCCCGACTTTGCCCCTGATACCAACGTGACCTTCAGCGTAGAAGGCGTGCGGCCCATAGATCAGCCCTCTGTGCGGACCTTCTGGGCGGCGCAGTTCGGGCGGGAGGCCGGGAGCGCACTCGTCGCGGAGTGTCTGATTACAGGCGAGGTCGGGCCTGTCATGGACATGGAACCCGTCAAGATCAAGGGCATCTCTGGCGGCCAGACCAGCGGCATGAACTTCATCAGCGCCAACGCGGGAGCCTTCGAGTCCTACGGCCTCCACGCCTCGCAGATCGCGCCCGTTCGGCTGGAGGTCGCGGAAAAGTACGCCAACGGCCTCAACCGCCTGCTGGCCGACCCCGCGACCAGCCTGCGCGTGGGCGGCGTGACCTACGCCTTCTGGACGCGGGAAGGCGGGATGCCCCCGGTCGGGCAGACCCTCAGCCAGCCGGGCCGTTTCCCTGCACAAAAACGCCGTGAGAAGAAGGCGCGCACCGAGGAAGTTAGAAACGCCCTCTGGAGTGCTTTGACCGGACAGCAAAGCGATCTCAAGGCCGAAGCCCCCTTCTATACGGTCGGCCTGACGCCCAGTGGCAGCCGCATCGCCGTCCGCACCCACCTGACGAGCACCGTGGGGGACGCGGTGGACCATCTCGCGGCCTATTTCGAGGCGCAGACCATCGCGGCCATGCGCGAGGAGGACGAGGGCAAGACCTACGGCGTGTTTCAGCTTGTCGGAGCCATGTACCGCGACGCCAGCAAGGAACACATCGCCCCCGACGTGGACGCGCTTGTCCAGCACGCGCTGACGGGAGCGCCGCTGCCGCGCTCGTTTCTGGTGCGGCTTTCTAACCGCAACCGCGCCGACGCCTACCGCGTGACCCGCCCCCGCGCCGCCCTGACCAAGATGGTGCTGCTTTCCCGAGACTGGAAGGAGTTTGACGTGACCGACGCAAATCTGGAAGCCCTCGACCCCAGGAGGCCCGAACCCGCCTACCACCTGGGCCGCCTCCTCGCCGTGCTGGACGACGTGCAGAGCAGCGTGATGCGGGCCAACACGACCCTGGTAGACCGCTTCTACGGCTCCATGAGCACCACCCCTTACGCCGTGGTGGGCCGATTGATGCACGGCTCGCAGGCGCACCTGCAAAAGCTCCGCAAGGAGAACGAGGCCGCCTACTTCAGCAAGCAGCGGGCGCTGGAGGACGTGATGGGATCGCTGAAAGACATTCCCGCCAAACCTCTCAGCACGCCCGAGCAGGCCCTCTTCAGCCTGGGCTACTACCACCAGCGGGCGGCCATCAGCCTGGACATCCGCGAACGCAGCGCCGCGAAGAAGGCGAAAGCGGCACAGGGCACCACCCCCGACGACGACACCCAGACCAGCGAAGGAGACGCCCAATGACCGACCCCGCCCAGACCCCCCAGCCCCACCTCAACGCCGCCAATCGCCACGAGTTCGTCCTGATTTTCGACGTGACCAACGGCAACCCCAACGGCGACCCGGACGCCGGGAACCTGCCGCGCGTGGACCCTGAAACGGGCCTGGGCATCGTGACCGACGTGGCCCTCAAGCGCAAGATCAGGAATTACGTGGACGCCCTGAAGGGGAACGAGGACCGCTTCAAAATTTACGTGCAGCAGGGCGCGATCCTCAATGAGCGCAATCTCCGAGCCTACACAGCACTCAAGATCAAACCGAAAGAGAACGTTGAAGCACCCGGCGTCAAAGCCTGGATGTGCGAGAACTTCTATGACGTACGCACCTTTGGGGCAGTGATGAGCGGTAAAGAGGCAAACGCCGGACAGGTCAGGGGACCAGTTCAGCTCACCTTTGCGAGAAGTGTTGATCCGATTCTGGGAATGGACCTCGCGATCACCAGAATTGCCCTAACCAAAGCCGGTGAAAAGACAACACGCGACGGGGACGGAGAGGGCACATCCAGCCACGGCACGATGGGCCGCAAAGCCTTTATCCCTTACGGCCTCTATGTGGCGCACGGCTTCTACGTGCCGACCTTCGCTCAGGACACCAAGTTCGACGACGCCGACCTGGGGCTGCTCTGGCAGGCGCTGGAGAACATGTGGGACCTCGACCGCAGCGCCAGCCGGGGCCTGACCGCCTGCCGGGGCCTGTACGTGTTCAGCCACGACAGCAAGCTGGGGAACGCGCCCGCCCATAAGCTGCTGGGCCGCGTGAAGGTGAAGCGCAAGGACGAGGTGCCCGTCGCCCGCCAGTTTGGGGATTACGACGTGGCGGTCGAGGCGGACGGCCTGCCGCAGGGCGTGACGCTGACCCGGCTGGACGCCTGACCTCCTTCCCGGGCCGGGCCTCCTCCCTTCCCGGCCCCCTTCTGGAGCATGCATGGACGATCCGGTTTCCCTCTCGGCCTTGCAACATTTTGTCTTCTGCCCGCGCCAGTGCGCCCTGATTCACGTCGAGGGGGTGTGGGCGGACAACAGCCAGACGGCACGCGGCCACCAGACGCACGAGCGGGCGCACGGCGGCGGCACGGAAGTCCGCGACGGGGTGCGGACCCTGCGCGCCCTGCCGCTGGTGTCCCGCCAGCACGGCCTCGCGGGGGTAGCGGATGTGGTCGAGCTGTTGCCTGACGGCTCGCCCCGGCCCGTCGAGTACAAGTCCGGCAAGGCCAAACCCCGGCTGGCCGACGAGGTGCAGCTCTGCGCCCAGGCCCTTTGCCTGGAGGAGATGTTCGGCGCCGATATCCCCGAAGGCTTCATCTACCACGTCGCCAGCCGGGGGCGCCGGGAGGTGGCCTTCACGCTGGAGCTGCGCGGAGCTGTGCTGGACGCGCGGGACGGGGTGCGCGCCCTGCTGCGGGGCGGCGTCCTGCCCGCGCCCGCCGCCGACGACCGCTGCCGCTTGTGCAGCCTGTACGACGAGTGCGAGCCGTTCGCACCGCGTGACTTTCCGGCAGGGTACGACCCCTTCTCGACCCGGATGGATGGAGGCTCGTGAGGACGCTGCTCAATACCCTCTACGTGCAGACGCAGGGCAGCTACCTGCGTCTGGAAAATGACAACGTGCGGGTGGACGTGGAAGGCGCCCGCGTGGCGATGCTGCCCCTCCACCACCTCGACGGCGTGGTCGTGTTCGGCAACGTGCTGATCAGTCCGTACCTGATTCAGCGGCTGGGGCGCGAGCACAAGCCGGTCACCTGGCTCACCGAGTCGGGCCGCTTCACCGCCCGCACCGAGACGCCCATGAGCGGCAACGTGCTGCTGCGGGTGGCCCAGCACGCGGCCTCGGGCGACCCGGCCCGCACCCTGGCCGTGGCCCGCTATATCGCGGCGGGCAAGTTGCAAAACCAGAAGGCGGCCCTGCTGCGCTCGGCCCGCGACGCCGCCGAGGCCGACCAGCCCATCCTGCGGGAAGCCGCCCGCGACGTGAACGGCCAGATCGGGTGTCTGCCCCTGGCCGGGACCGTGGACGAGGTGCGCGGCATCGAGGGCACCGCTGCCCGCGCGTATTTCGGGGCCTTCAGCCATACCCTGCGGGTCAACCGCGACTTCTTCTGGCTGGGCGAGCGCACCCGGCGACCGGCGCGCGATCCCATCAACGCCGTGCTGAACTACGCCTACACGCTGCTGGCGGGCGACTGCGCCGGGGCCTGTCAGCAGGTGGGTCTCGACCCGCAGGTGGGCTTCTTGCACGCGCTCCGGCCGGGCCGCGCCAGCCTCGCCCTCGACCTGATGGAGGAACTGCGCGCCGTGATCGCGGACCGGGCGGTCATCACGCTGATCAACCGCTCGCAGCTCACGCCGCGCGACTTCATCCTGCACGCGGGCGGCAGCGTCACCATCTCGGAAGATGGCCGCCGCACCCTGATCAAGCACCTTCAGGAGCGCAAGCAGGAGACGGTCAAGCATTCGCTCACCGGGCGCGACACCCCGCTGGGCCTGATTGCACACGTCCAGGCGCGCCTCCTCGCCCAGCATCTGCGCGGCGACCGGCCCCACTACCCGCCCTACCTGCACCGATGATCGACCTGCTGATCTGTTACGACGTGAACACCGAGACCAGCGCCGGACGCAAACGCCTGCGCCGCGTCGCCAAAGTCTGCGTGGCGCACGGCCAGCGCGTGCAAAACAGTGTCTTCGAAGTCAGCGTCAATGACGTGCAACTGCTCGCCCTGCGCGACCAACTGCTGCGGGAAATGGACCCGTCGGAAGACAGCGTCCGCATCTACCGCTTACGTCAACCGCGTGACAAGTTCGTGGAGGCCTTCGGGCGTGACGGGTACCGCGACCTCAGCGCGCCGCTGATCTTGTAAGGGCCGCGCGAACCTGTCGTGACGGACTGAAGCCGGGGGGTCCGCGTTGCCGAAAAATTCCTGCCCAGACGCGGGAGACGCCCCTCTGCCAAGGCGTCCTTCTGGAGGCGGAACAGGGGTTCGCGCATAATCTGGGGCGAAACACGCGCCAGACAGTTCTGACGCGCGAACCGTTGCAGCCGTCTTTCGGGGCGGCTGAGGATTGAAACCGCCCGCCCGCTGCCTCAGCCCCTGCGGCACGGCGTTGCAGCCGTCTTTCGGGGCGGCTGAGGATTGAAACATCCAGCGCCGCCTCGGTCACCGTCACGTTCTGGGTTGCAGCCGTCTTTCGGGGCGGCTGAGGATTGAAACGCGGCGGCGGCCCACATCCGCGCAACGCTCTACCGGGTTGCAGCCGTCTTTCGGGGCGGCTGAGGATTGAAACACCCCGATGACCCGAAATACGCTGTCATCGAAGGGTTGCAGCCGTCTTTCGGGGCGGCTGAGGATTGAAACCTGCGCCTTGAACAGCATCTGATAGATGCTCTCCACGTTGCAGCCGTCTTTCGGGGCGGCTGAGGATTGAAACTCAGGCATCAGCCCCTCGAAATAAGGCATAAATCAGTTGCAGCCGTCTTTCGGGGCGGCTGAGGATTGAAACCAGTCCATGCCGGGCGCGGTGGTCGGCTGGGACGTGGTTGCAGCCGTCTTTCGGGGCGGCTGAGGATTGAAACAAGGGGAACCGGGTGCTGGAAACTGACCGTCACCGTTGCAGCCGTCTTTCGGGGCGGCTGAGGATTGAAACTGGGCGCCGCCCACAGCCACGGGCGCGCGGCTGGGTTGCAGCCGTCTTTCGGGGCGGCTGAGGATTGAAACTACACCCTGACCCCGGCCCGGCCCGTGCTCACGTTGCAGCCGTCTTTCGGGGCGGCTGAGGATTGAAACAGCTCTTCCTGAATGGCGAGGTTGTAGGCCGTCGCGGTTGCAGCCGTCTTTCGGGGCGGCTGAGGATTGAAACCGGCGTGAGTGTGGACGGTGCGAACGGGGCTGCCGTTGCAGCCGTCTTTCGGGGCGGCTGAGGATTGAAACAACACCTACGACCAGAACATCGAGAGCAGGCCCAGCGTTGCAGCCGTCTTTCGGGGCGGCTGAGGATTGAAACCTGAATGACACGCTGCTGAAAGAGATCATCGGCCCGTTGCAGCCGTCTTTCGGGGCGGCTGAGGATTGAAACGACGCGCAGCATGGGGGCCGTGGGGCCGATGCCCTCCGTTGCAGCCGTCTTTCGGGGCGGCTGAGGATTGAAACGTCGAGCGCCGCATAAAACTGCGCGTCCGTCATGCTGTTGCAGCCGTCTTTCGGGGCGGCTGAGGATTGAAACAACCCCAGCTACGCGCCCGGCAGTCCCCGCGCGCGGTTGCAGCCGTCTTTCGGGGCGGCTGGGGATTGAAGCGTCATGTCGGGGCGCCCACCCGTGTTAGCCTCCTTCCCGTGATCCCACAATGACCCTCGCCGTAATTGCCGTCGGCCTGCTCGCCGGGGTGCTGGGCGCGATCCTGGGCCTGGGCGGGGGCGTGGTGGTCGTGCCTGCGCTGGAATTCGTGCTGCCGCTCTTCGGGCGCGAGATCAGCATCAGCCAGGCGGTGGCGGTGTCGCAGATCGGGGTGCTGGCGGTGGGCCTCAGCGGGGCAGCCAGCTACCTGCAACAGGGGCTGGTGCGGGCGCGGACGGGCTACCTGCTCTCGCCGTACACCATCCTGGGCGGGGCGGCGGGCAGTTTTCTGGGGCTGGTGCTGCCTGCCCGCGCGGTGGCGACGGTGTTCGCCCTCCTGCTGCTGTACTCGGCGTACAACCTGCTGCGGGGCCTGAAGCGGGTGGAGGTCGAGCGGCCCCCCAGCCGCCTTGTGCCCCCGGCCATGACCTTCGCGGGCGTGATGAGCGGTCTGCTGGGCATCGGCGGGGGCACGGTGCAGGTGCCGGTGCTCAACCTGCTGGCAGGTGTGCCCATCCGGCAGGCCATCGCCACCTCGACTTTCATCATGGGGCTGACTGCCGTGGGCAACGCGCTGGTGTATCAGGCAGGGGGGTTGCTTGACGTGCGCCTCGCCGCCGGGGTCGCGCTGGGCGTGTTGATCGGGGCGCGGGCGGGCGCCGGACTGCAAAGCCGCATTCCCGCCGCGCAGCTCAAGCTGTTTTTCAGCGTGCTCCTGATCTTCACGGCGGGGCAACTGCTGTGGAAGTACTGGGGGCAGGTGTGACCCCGCCCGAGTCCAGCCGCCCGACCGAACTCGCCGGGTTGCCTGCCTGGCTCTATCCCCTGGGCTTCTGGGTGGCGGTCACGCTGCTGGCGCTGGGGGTGCTGGTTCCCCGCCTCGCGCTGCTGGGTGTCGTGGGTGTGGCTGCCGTGCCGGTCCTGGCCGCCGTGTGGGTCGCCGTGGGCGCGTGGCGCCGGGACCGCCGCCTCAGCCTCGCGGCGCTGGCCGCGCTGGGCGGGCTGGCGGTCGTATTTGTGGTCAAGGGCTTTTTGCCGGGAAGCTGACCTCGTCCCCCGGCGTCAGAATCTCTAAGCTGGGGGCATGACCTTCCGGGCCGCCCTGCTGCTGGGCCTCACGCTGCTGCCCCCCGCCGCCCACGCCCAGCGCACCCCACAGGAGCTGGCGGCCGCGCTTCAGCGGACAGCGCGTGCCGGGGACGCCCCCGCCTACCGCGCCCTCCTCGCGCCGGAGGGCACCTTCGCGGTCGAGGGCGCCAACTTCGCGGCGGACCTGGCCCGCCGGGTGCCCCGCGACGTGACGTTCACCTTCAGCGACCTGCGGGGGGAGGGCGCGCGGGCGGCCGCGACCCTCACCCTGGCATGGACGCGGGTCCCGGAGGGCCAGACCGGGAGCCGCGCCGGGGGGCAGCCCAACCGCGTCAGCCTCCCCGTTCAGCTCGTCCGGGTGGGGGAGGTGTGGCGCTACGCGGGCGAGGCGTTCCTGGCGGTCTCTCCCAGTCCTGTCCCCGCTGACCCCGCCCCAGCCCAGACAGGCACGGCCCAGACAGGTACAGCTCAGACAGGCACGTTGCTCGCGCTGGCGGTGCCCGGCCTGCCCGAGCGGGTGGCGCCTCTCGCCGGGCTGCTGCCGCGCGCCGCCCGGGAGGTCCGGGCCGTGCTGGGGCTGGACGTGCCCGGGAACGCCGTGGTCAAGGTCTACCCGGATGCCGAGCGCCTCAGCGCCAGCGTCGCCCTCTCGCTGCAACCCGTCTCGGGCTGGAATGAACCCGGCGAGGCGATCAAGCTGGCCCTGCCCGGCGGCGCCCCCGCCCAGGCCGAGGCCTCGGCGCTGCGGGTGCTGACCCACGAGTTCACCCACCTCGCCGTGGGGGTGGCGGCCCAGCGGGCAGGCGGGCCGCAGGGCGACAAGCGCATCCCCTGGTGGCTGCACGAGGGGCTGGCAAACTTCGCCGCCCGCGCCTTTACCGCCGGGGCGAGCTGGCAATCGGGGCAGGCCCGCGCCAACGCCTACGCCCGCGCCGGATGGGTGCCCCTCTCCGAGCTGGCCGACTTCCCCGCCGTCCCCGAGAATCGCTGGGACCACGCCTACCGTCAGGGCCTCGGCGTAGTGGAGTTCCTGGCCGGGAAGCAGGGCCGGGACGCCCCCTGGCGGCTCGCGCAGGCCTTCGCGCAGACGGGGGACCGTGACCGGGCAGCCCGCGCCCTGGGTTTCGCCTCTTTCGCCGCGCTGGAGCGGGAGGCGCGGGCGTGGCTGGCCGCCCGCTGAAGCCTGCCCCTGTGTGTCATGGTCGGTGGACAAACGCCCCGCCGCCCCCTACCCTTTGAACCGAGTTCAATATTTGAAACTGCTCACCGCAGGAGGTCACATGCAGACACAGCCTTACCGCATCCAGAAGGCCGCCGTGATCGGCGCGGGCGTGATGGGCGCCGCCATCGCCGCGCAGCTCGCCAACGCGGGGATTCCCGTCACCCTGCTCGACATCGTGCTGCCGGACAACCCCGACCGCAACTTCCTCGCCAAGCAGGGCATTCAGCGGGCGCTCAAGGCCCGCCCCGCCGCCTTCATGGAACCGGACCGCGCGGCGCTCATCACCCCCGGCAACCTCGAAGACGACCTGAAAAAGCTCAAGGACGCCGACTGGATTCTCGAGGCGATCATCGAGAAGCTCGACGCCAAGCGCGACCTGTGGGCGCGGGTGGAGGGCGTCGCCAAGAAGACGGCGATCCTCTCCAGCAACTCCTCGGGCATCCCCATGCACCTCCAGATCGAGGGCCGCTCGGAGGACTTCCAGCGCCGCTTCGTGGGGGCGCACTTCTTCAACCCGCCGCGCTACCTCCACCTGCTGGAGGTCATTCCCACGCCCAAAACCGATCCGGCCGTGCTGGAGGCTTTCAGCGAGTTCGGGGAGAGCGTGCTGGGCAAGGGCATTGTCATCGCCAACGACGTGCCGGGCTTCGTCGCCAACCGCATCGGCGTGTACGGCATCGTCCGCGCCATGCAGCATATGGAGCGCACGGGCCTGACCCCCGACGAGGTGGACCAGCTCACCGGCCCCGCGCTGGGCCGCGCCAAGAGTGCGACCTTCCGCACCGCCGACCTCTCGGGCCTGGACATCATCTACCACGTCGCCAACGATCTGAATAAGGCCACGCCCGCCGACGAGGACTTCACCCTGACCGACACCTTCAAGCGGATCGTGGAGAAGAAGTTCCTGGGCGACAAGACGGGCAGCGGCTTTTACAAGAAGACCAAGGACGAGAAGGGCAAGACCAAGATTCTGTCGCTGAACCTCGACTCGCTGGAGTACGAGGACCGGGGCAAGGTCAAGGTGCCTGCCGTCGAAGCGGTCAAGAGCCAGCCCCTCGCCGCCCGCGTGAAGGCGCTGTACGGCGCGGAGGGCAAGGAAGGCGACTTCCTGCGCGGCGTGATGAACGACGGCTTCTGGTACGCCTCCAAGATGGCCGGGAATGTATCCAACCGCCTTCAGGACATCGATAACGCGCTGAAGTGGGGCTTCGGCTGGGAGGAAGGCCCTTTCGAGACGATGGATACCCTCGGCGTCCAGACCGTGATCGCCAACCTGGAGGCCGAGGGCCGCACCCTCCCGCCCCTGCTTCAGGCCATGAAGAACTCCGGCCGTGAGCGCTTCTACGAGGGCGACACGACCGTCACGCCGACGGGCGAGGCGACCCCGTACCAGGCCCCCTACTTCATCCTGACGGACCTGAAAAAGGATGCCACCAAGGTCGTCAAGAAGCGCCCCGGCGCGAGCATCGTGGACCTGGGCGACGGGGTGCTGCTCGTGGAGTGGCACGCCAAGATGAACGCGCTGGGCGAGGACCAGCTGCGCGCCGTGCAGGACGCGCACAAGCTGGTGGGGGAGATGGGCTACGCGGGCCTCGTCGTGGGCAACCAGGGCGAGAACTTCTCCGCCGGGGCCAACCTCCCGCTGATCCTCTCGCAGGCGCAGGCCGAGGAGTGGGACGAGCTGGACGACGCGATCAAGCAGTTCCAGCAGGTCACGACCTCCATGCGCTTTTCTCCCCACCCCACCGTCGCGGCCCCCTTCGGGCTGGCGCTGGGCGGCGGCTGCGAGTTCTCCATCCACGCCGACCACATCGTCGCAAGCGCCGAGACGTACATGGGGCTGGTGGAAGTCGGCGTCGGCCTGATCCCCGGCGGCGGCGGCACCAAGGAAATGCTGCTGCGCTTTACCGACCAGCTTCAGCCCAACCAGCCGCTGCTGCCCGCCGTGCAGCGGGCCTTCGAACTGATCGGCACGGCCAAGGTCAGCACCTCGGCCCTGGAAGCCCGCAAGCTCGGCTTCCTGCGCGACCACGACACCGTGGTGATGAACAAGAACCACGTCATCGAGGAAGCCAAGCGGATGGTGCTGGCCCTGGCGCCCGGTTACGTGCAGCCCACCCCCCGGCAGAACATTCCGGTGATGGGCGACGCCGCCATCGCTGCCGTCAAGCTGGCCCTCTACGGCATGACGGAAGGCGGGTACGCCTCCAAGTACGACGCCGAGGTCGGGACCCAGCTCGCCCGCGTGCTCTCGGGCGGGACGGGCAACAACCGCACCGCGAAGGTGTCCGAACAGCACCTGCTCGACCTGGAGCGCGACGCCTTCCTGACCCTGCTGGGCAAGAAGGGCACCCAGCAGCGCATCGAGCACATGCTCAAGACCGGCAAGCCGCTGAGGAACTGAGCCGTGAGCGACCGTCCCCGCCTCCTGGGCCGCCTGCGGCATGTCCGCAAGCGCCGCGCGGCCGCCTGGGCCGCCCTGGGCTACGCCGCGTTGCTGGGCGTCGGGGCGTTCGTGGGCGCCGAAATCACCCTGCGGTCCAAAACCCGCTGGGTGAAGGGGGCGTTCGTTCCGGTGGGGCGGCGCGGGAACTCGGTGTACCTGCCCGCCTCGCCGGAAACGCTCTCGCGCGGGGTCATCGGCATCGTGCCCCTGCGGCCCAACCGGGGGCACGCGGTGCTGGGTCCGGCCAGGATCGCCGGAACGCTGGTGCGGCGTGAGATCGGCGAGGAGCGCGGCGTCCTGCCCAACGGCGCCCTCGCCTGGGCCTCCTCCTTCGTCTACAACGGCACCCCGGCGCAACTGGGCGTGGCGTACGAGAACACAGCCATCAGCACGCCGCTGGGCGAGATGCCCGCGTGGCACATTCCCCCGGTCTCCGGCGAGCGGGACGCCATCGTGATCGTCGTCCACGGGCACGGCGGGCAGCGGTCGCAGGCCTTGCGGATGCTCCCGGCGCTGCGGCGGACAGGTACGGGGTCCCTCTTCGTCACCTTCCGCAATGCCCACGGCGCCCCGCGCTCCGGGAACGGCTATCACACCCTGGGCGACGAGGAGGCCGAGGACGTGCTCGCCGCCCTGACCTGGGCGCGGGAGGCGGGCTACCGGCGGGCGGTGCTGTACGGCTTTTCGATGGGCGGCAACATCGTCCTGAGCGTGCTGCGGCCCAAGCACGAGCCGTTTCCCCTCCCCGTCCAGGGCGTCATGCTCGACTGCCCGGTGCTCGACTGGCGCGCGACCATCCGCTGGCAGGGGCAGCGGTACGGCCTGCCGCCCTTCGTGGCGCGGCATGTGGCGACCTTCGTGCAATACGTCGTCACCCGCCGCTCAGGACAGGATTTCGACGCGGTAGACCAGATCAGGGCCGCCCCGGGTTTCCGGCTGCCCATCCTCCTGTGGCACGGCACCCGCGACCGCACCATTCCGGTGGGGCAGGCCGACGCCCTCGCCGCCGCCCGCCCCGATCTGGTGGAGTACCACCGGGTCGAGGGAGCCAAGCACATCCGCTGCTGGAACATCGACCCGGCGGGGTACGACGCGGCGCTGGAGGGGTTCGTGGCGCGGGTGTTGGGAAGTGAGGCAGCGAATCATGGTTGATGGCGCTTCTGTCAACCTCTATGAGTTCCTGTCTGCCCTCAGCCGGTTTCGGTCAGAGGCTATTCGGTTGGTAGAGGGGCTGAGTAGAGAGGAAATTGTTCAGAACAAGGTCGTTCGTTTAAATAACAATTTTTCTCTCACACCGTCTCTGGCTCACCCAGGTTTACACCTTTCGCTCGGAGTCGGTATGGAGCTTGAAGGGGGTGATTTAACGTGGGCCGTCGATGTTCGACTAACATATGAGGTAACGGTAGTCACGGCAAACCTTAGCGCCTCCCATTACGATGAGCCCTACCAAACGCTAGTCCGGGACCTCGGCGGGGCTGAGCTTGGAGTAGATGTAGAAGGTCTCCAACAGTTGAACCTCATCGTCGATGAGTTGCTAGACGACCTCAGTCGGACCCTGAAATCCGCCTCTCTCTTGGAACTTCACAGACAGAGCGTCAACAAGCCCTTTTTCCCCAACCTCTAAAGGAGTCAACCTCATGCGTGATGCTGTTATCGTTTCTGCCGTTCGTACCCCTGTGGGGCGCGGCGTCAAAGGCACCCTCGCCAACACCCGCCCCGACGACCTTGCCGCCCTCGTGCTGAATGAAGCCGTGAAGCGCGCGGGCGTGGACCCCTCCATCGTGGAGGACGTATACCTGGGCTGCGCCATCCCCGAAGCCGAGCAGGGCCTCAACGTGGCGCGGATGGCCGCCCTGCGGGCGGGGATGCCCGACACCGTGGGCGGCGTGACCGTCAACCGCTTCTGCTCCAGCGGCCTCCAGACCATCGCGATGGCGGCGGCGGCGATCCAGACCGGGCAGGCGGACGTGATGCTCGCCGGGGGCGTGGAGAGCATGAGCATGGTGCCCATGACCGGCCACAACCCCAGCCCCAACCCCGACCTCGTGGACGACCGCCCCGGCGCCTACATCGGTATGGGCCTGACCGCCGAGAACGTGGCGCAGAAGTACGGCGTGAGCCGCGAGGACCAGGACGCCTTCGCCCTCCGCAGCCACCAGCGCGCGGCGGCGGCCCAGGACTCCGGCAAGTTCGACGCCGAGATCATCCCCGTGCCCGTGCAGGTGGACAAGGTGAAGGGCACGAAGGTCACCAGCACGACCCTCAACTTCGACAAGGACGAGCTGATCCGCCGCGACGCCAACCTGGAGGACATGGCGAAGGTCCGCCCGGCCTTCAAGGCGACCGGCTCGGTGAGTGCGGCCAACTCCAGCCCCTTCAGCGACGGGGCCGCCGCCGTGCTGGTGATGAGCGCCGAGAAGGCGCAGGAACTCGGCGTGAAGCCGCTCGCCAAGTTCCTCGGCTTCGCGGTGGCGGGCGTGGAGCCGGAATTGATGGGTATCGGCCCCGTGAAGGCCGTGCCGAAGGTGCTCGCCCAGACCGGCCTGACCCTCGACGACATCGACCTGATCGAGCTGAACGAGGCGTTCGCGGCGCAGAGCCTGGCCGTGGCCCGCGAACTGGGTTTCGACCAGGAGAAGATGAACGTGAACGGCGGCGCCATCGCCCTGGGGCACCCGCTGGGCTGCTCGGGCGCCAAGCTCACGGCGACCGCGATCTACGAGCTGCGGCGCCGGGGCGGCGGCAAGGCGCTGATCACCATGTGCATCGGCGGCGGCATGGGCGCGGCGGGCGTGATTGAGGTGTTCCCGGAAGAAGGCGCGGGGGAGCAGGCCGCCGACTGAACCGCCCTCCCTACTGAGAAGCCCCGCCCAGTGCGGGGTTTTCTTTGCTTCGCCGCAGCTCAAGGCCCGCTCAAGAACGCGCCCCGGCCTTCACTCACGTCTCTCAGGAACTGTAGACGGTATGGGCCAGGGAGAACTGATGGTGGAAGGTGTGGTGGAGGCGATAAGGGACCTGTTTCCTGGGGCTGTGGTGCAGCACGTCGCGGGAGATTTCTATTTCATGGCGAGGGAAGACCAGCCGATGCCCTTTGCCACGCTGGTGACTTCCGACCAGCACGACGCGGCCTCGGACCTGGGCCGGGCGGGAATCTACCGCCTGAATATCGGGCCGAGGCCGGAGACTTACCGGCGCTCTTTGGGCCGCTGCCCGCGCCCCGCCCGGACTGGGGCGTCCTCGACACCGGCCACGATTACCGGCAGTTGGACGTGCTGATGCCCCACCCGGTCTATGCGCCGGTAGGCTGGGTGTGCGTCCTGAATCCGGCCGCCGTGACCTTTGAGGGGCTGCGCCCCCTGTTGCAGGAAGCCTACGAAAAGGCGAAGGGGCGCAGGTAGATCGCGGGCTTTACCTCCCCGTCTTCCCGAAGTGCTCCAGCTGTGCCGGCGCCTCGGCGGGGGTGCCGCGCAGCTTCAGCAGCCTGGCGGTGCCCGCGCCGTACTCGGCCAGCCGCCCGTCCACGTACAGCACGAGGACGCGGCTGCCGTCGGGGGAAAGGCGGGCGGTCACGGTTCCGGCTCCGCCGATTTGTCCGGCGCCCCTGGGGTAGGGCAGGCGCGGGATGGTGGCGACGTGCGCCCCGCTGCGGGCGTCCCAGACCACGGCGGGGTCGCCCCCGAAACGGCGAAAGGAGGTCGTGACCATCCGCCGCCCGTCCGCGCTGAAGTGGACCTGGCCGCTGTAGCCTCCCTCGCGCCAGACGTACTGACCGTTCGGCCCGTAAGTGCGGGCGACCTGAAGCGGCGCGGCCCAGCGCAGCGGGCTGAGGTTCCAGAACGACGGTGCCCAGGCGTCGGCGGGCCGCTCTCCCTCCTCGCCCCGGAAGGGCAGCAGGAGCGAGCGGCTGCCGGGTGTGAAGTCGGCGTTCAGCACGCGGGCAAAAGGAGCCAGAAAGGTCTTCACCCGCACGCCTTTCCCCACGTCCCACAGTTGCACGTAGCCCTGGTCGGTCAGGTTCAGCAGCCACTTCCCGTCCGGGCTGAACTTGGTCTCCGTCACGGCGTTCAGGCCCGGGGTCGTCGCCTGGAACAGCAACCGGCCGCCCTCGTAGAGCCTCATCGTGGCCTGACCGGGCGGCGTGTTCTTGTGGACCTCGGCGCGCGGTTGGGCGGAGGCCACCGAGCACAGCGCGAGGAGCAGGCACGGGAGGCGCAGCATGGTCCCATTGTCGCCCAGGAGCCACGGGCGTTCCATTGTCGCGGCGGCCCCTGCGCTACCCTGCCCCCCGATGTCGCAGCCCCCTGCCCCCCCTCGCCCCCGCCTGCGCCTGCGGGTGTCCGCCCCTGCCGAAGCGCACCTGCGCGCCGGGCACCCCTGGCTCTACGAGGGCAGCGTGCGCGAGCAAAACCGTGAGGGCGAGGCCGGGGAACTGGCTGTGGTCTACGACCGCCGCGACCGCTTTCTCGCCATCGGCCTGTACGACCCGCATTCGCCGCTGCGGTTGCGGGTGCTGCACACCGGGCTGCCGCTGAACGTGGACGAGGCGTGGTGGGGGGCGAGGCTGGACGCCGCCCTGCACCGCCGCGCGGCCCTCTTCGGCCCCGACACCGACGGCTACCGGGTCGTGAACGGCGAGTCGGACGGCTTTCCGGGTGCGGTGATCGACCGCTACGCGGACACGCTGGTCCTCAAGCTCTACACGGCGGCGTGGTTTCCCCACCTGCCCCTCCTGCTGGGCCTGCTGGAAAGCCGCTTTCCCGGCTTCCGGGTGGTGCTGCGCCTCAGCCGCAACATCGGGGAGCTGGCGCAGGGCGCCGGGCTGCGCGACGGCCTGACCGTGGTGGGCCGCGAGCCGGGCGGCCCGGTCGTCTTCCGCGAGACGGGGCTGAGGTTCGAGGCGGATGTGGTCAAGGGCCAGAAGACGGGCTTTTTCCTCGACCAGCGCGAGAACCGCCGCCGGGTGGAGGGGCTGGCGGGGGGGCGGCGGGTGCTGAACGCCTTTTCCTTTTCCGGGGGCTTTTCGCTGTACGCGGCCAGAGGCGGGGCGCGGGAGGTGGTCAGCCTCGACCTCAGCGCCCACGCGCTGGCGGGCGCCGAACGCAACTTCGCGCTGAATCCCGGCCTGGGCGCCGCGCACGAGACGGTGCGGGCCGACGTGTTCGAGTGGCTGGGGCAGACACGGCGCGAGTTCGACCTCGTGGTGCTCGACCCACCCTCGCTGGCGCGGCGGGAGGCCGAGCGGGAAGGGGCGGTCCGGGCCTACGGCAAGCTTGCGGCGGACGGCCTGCGCCGCCTCGCTCCGGGCGGGATTCTGGTCAGCGCGTCCTGCTCGGCCCACGTCAGCGCCGAGGAGTTCTGGGAGGTGGTGCGCGGCGCGGCCCGGCGCAGTGGCCGCCGCTGGCGCGAGCTGCGGACCAGCCGCCACGCGCCCGACCACCACGCCTCTTTCCCGGAAGCCGAGTACCTCAAGGCGATCTTCCTGCACTTCGAGGCCTGATCCGGCCTGCCCGCCGGGGGAGCGCCCCGCAGCGCCGTTTCCTGCCCCCCGGCCTACTCGGCGGGCGTGGCGAACACCTGCGTCCAGTAGTGCCGGTAGGGCGTCTCCGGCCGGTGGACGTAGGCCACGCCGATGCGGGTAAAGTCGCCCATGATGTTGCGGCAGTGGCCGGGGCTGCGCAGCCAGGCGTCCACGACGGCGCCGGGGGTGGTCTGACCGGCCGCGATGTTCTCCGCGCTGCTGCGGACCTCCAGCCCGCTGGCCTCGACGCGCTGGGCCGGTGTGCTGCCGTCCAAGCCGCTGCGGTGGTCGAAGTAGCCGTGCAGCGCCATGCCCGCCGACTGCGCCAGGGCCGCGACCTCCAGCTGAGGCTGACGGCTCAGCGGCGGCCGGGCCGGACCCCCCGCGCGCAGGGTGGCGCAGTTCCAGCCCTCTGCCCGCGCCTGATTGGTGAGACGCAGCACCTCGGTTTCGAAAGGCACGCTGCCGGGAAGGGCGGCGGCGCGAAACTCCACGCTGCGCTCCAGCGGGCCGCCCTCTCCCGGCAGGCGCACGCTGGCGCGGTGCTCGCCCGCCGTCAGCGGCAGCGGCCCGGTGGCGAGCCCGGGACCGCTGCCGCTGCCCGCCGCGCGGCCGTCCAGGGTGAAACTGGGTGTGCCGGGACGGTAGGCCACGCTGCCCGCCGCCGAGAGCCGGACCTCGCCGCGCCCCAGCAGCACGACCAGCGCGGCGCGCTCGGGGCCGCTGCTCTCGACCTGCACCTCGCCGGTGGCGGTCGAGCGCACCCGGCCGCGCTCGTCGAGCAGCTGCGCCTGCACCGTGTAGCGCCCCGGGCGGTAGTACGTGTGGGCTGTGGCGGCGCCCTGGCCCTCGCGGCCGTCTCCGAAGCTCCACACCACGCGGTACTCGGCCGGAGCCTGCGCCCGGAAGGTGACGGTCAGCGGCGCCCGGCGCGTCTCGTTCATCGAGAAGTTCACCTGAAAGTTCACGGGCTGCGCCGCACACGCCCCCAGCACCGCCCCGCCCGCCAGCAGGCTCGCCCGCATCCATCCCCCGGTCCTCACCGGGGTAGCCTAGAGCATTTGCCCCAGGGAAGTCCCCGGGTTTGCTGGCCCAGCGGCCGGGGCCTTGCGCCCTGTCCCAGGTTCCGGTGGGTCAGGTCCGTCGCCGGTTTCGCCCAGCCTGGCCCGCTTCCCGGCGCGTCCCCCGCGCGGCTCAATGCACGTCGGCGGCGCCCGCCAGCAGTTCGGCCAGCTGCTCCTTGGCGCGGAAGACCCGGCTCTTGGCCGTTCCCACCGCCACGCCCTGAATGCGGGCGATCTCGTCGTAGGGGAGGTCCTCGACGAATCTCAGCACGACCGCCTCGCGGTAGTCCCCGGGCAGCTGCATCAGTGCGCGCTGCACGCGGTCCTGGGCGTCGGCGCTCTCGGCGGCCTGCACGGGCGAGCGCGCCGCACTGGTGACCTCGAAGCCCACGTCCTCGCGCGCCTCTTCCAGGCTGAAGCGCTGAAGCTGCTTGCGGCGGTGAGACTCGATCTGGGTGTTGCGGGCCACCTGATACAGCCACGGCAACACCCGCTCGCCGGGCCGGAAGGTGCGGATGCTGCGCCAGGCGCGGTAAAAGACCTCCTGCGTGAGGTCCAGGGCGTCCTCGGCGTTGCCCTCCAGCCGGTAGAGGTAGGCGTACATGCGCGCCTCGTGGGCGCTGACAAAGGCGTGCCAGGCCGCTTCCTCACCACTGGTCAGGCGGGCGAGCGTCTCGGGCGTGAGGATGTCCGGCTCGGGGGTCACGTCCCTCCCACCATACCCCGCCGCCTGCAAGAGGCGCGTCAGCCTTTTGGCAGTAGCATCCCCTTCCCTTGCTCCCTGACACGCTCTCCACCGCCCCCGTCAGTGAAGCCCTGCGCCCCCTGCTGCCCGACCTGAGCGTGGGCGCCGTGCTAGGCTTTGCCACCGGCTACGCGCTGAAAAGGCTGGGCCGCCTGGCCCTGCTGGCGCTGGGGCTGCTGTTCCTGACCCTGCAACTGCTGGTCTCCTTCGACCTGGTCACCGTGAACTGGCCGCGCGTGCAGGCCCTGGCCGACCCCCTGCTGCGCCAGGGCGGCGAGCTGGGCACCGACTGGCTGGCCCGCGTCCTGACCGCCCGGCTGCCCTTCGCGGGGGCCTTCACGGCGGGGCTGCTGCTGGGCCTGCGGGTGCGCGGGTAGGCAGGCGGGGGCGCCCGGCGGGTTACAGGTACGCCAGCGCCCAGTCGGCCTGCCCGTGGTCCTGCCCGGCGCGCAGCAGCGCCAGCCCGTCGGGGGCGGGGTCGCGGTGGTGGGGAAGTCCAGAGGCCAGCGCCTCGAACTCCTCCAGCGGCAGCTTGCGGGGCGGGTGGACCACCCCAGCCACCACCCCGCCGCGCACCTCGTAGACCGCGCCGTACACGTTGCCGCGCCGGGCGTCGAGCGAGACGGCGACCCGGCCTTCCGGCCCAGGTCCGTCCACCCCGCGCACCAGCGCCTCCAGGGTGGCTACGCCGCGCACGGGCGCCCCCCACACCCGCCCCAGCCCCAGCGCGTAGCTCGCGCCCACCCGCACGCCGGTATAGGACCCCGGCCCGGTGCCGATCACCAGCGCGTCGGCGCGGAAAGGCAGTCCGGCGCGGCCAAACAGCGCGCCGGTCTCGTCGGCCAGGCGCTCGGCGTGGGCGCGGCCCACCTCCTGCGAGAGGGTGAGGGCGCCGCCGGGCCAGCTCAGCGCCAGGGTCAGGAAGGGGGTGGCGGTGTCCAGAGCGAGGGTGACGGGGGCGGCGGGAGCGGACATGGCGGGCATTGTAGGGTGGCCCGGTGGGGGCGCTGTCACCAGGCCAGGGACGTGAGGGCGGGGCGCGGGATTCGGGGCGCGGCGGCGCGGTGGTATGGTGGGCGCACCATGACCAACACCGCCAACGTCGCCAAGGGCCTGGAAGGCGTCCTCTTCACCGAGAGCAAGCTGACGTTCATCAACGGGTCCGAGGGCATCCTGACCCACCTGGGCATCCCGATTCAGGAGTGGGCCGAGAACAGCACCTTCGAGGAACTCTCGCTCGCGCTGCTGGACGGCAAACTGCCCGGCGCCGCCGAGCTGGCCGCCTTCGACGCCGAACTCAAGGCCAACCGCGCGGTCCCGCAGGCGCTGCTGGACGTGATCGCGGCCATGCCCCGGGGCGTGCACCCCATGCAGGCGCTGCGCACGGCCGTCTCTTACCTGGGCCTGCTCGACCCCCAGGCCGAGGAGACCAGCGAGGCGGCCCGCCGCGCGATCTCGGTGCGCCTGATCGCGCAGTTCTCCACCGTGATCGCCGCGGTCAGCCGCGCCCAGGACGGCCAGGCCGCGGTCGCGCCGCGCATGGACCTGACCCACGCCGGGAACTTCCTGTACATGCTGACCGGCAAGGAGCCGTCCCCCGAGCAGGCCCGGCTTTTTGACATCGCGCTGGTGCTGCACGCCGACCACGGCATGAACGCCTCGACCTTCACGGCCATCGCCACGGCGAGCACCCTCAGCGACATGTACTCCTGCGTGACCTCGGCGGTGGGCGCCCTCAAAGGCCCCCTGCACGGCGGCGCCAACGAGGCCGTGATGGACATGCTCGACGAGGTCGGCACCCCCGAGAAGGCCGAGGCCTACATCACCGACAAGCTCGACCGCAAGGAAAAGATCATGGGCGTGGGCCACCGCGTCTACAAGTACTTCGATCCGCGCTCGCGGGTGCTGCGCGACTACGCCGAGCACGTCGCCAGCAAGGAAGGCAAGAGCACCTACTACCAGATTCTCGAAACCATCGAGAAGATCGTGGTCGAGCGCATGGGCGCCAAGGGCATCTACCCCAACGTGGACTTCTACTCGGGCACGGTGTATTCCGACCTGGGCATCCGCAAGGAATATTTCACGCCGATCTTTGCGCTGGCCCGCATCAGCGGCTGGTGCGCCAGCGTGATCGAGTACACCCGCGACAACCGCCTGCTGCGCCCCGACGCCGTGTACACGGGCGAGCGCGACCAGACGTACGTCCCGCTGCAAGACCGCGCGTAAGCCGGGAGCGCCCCGGCGAGGAGGCCAGAGCATTGCACGCTCTGGCCTCCTCGCTGCCCGCCTCTCTCAGGCGTGCAGCGGCTCGACCACCCAGGGGCCGTAGTGGTTGACAAAGCGGGCCTGACTGTCGCGGAAGGCCTGCGCGATCTGGGCCACCGTGCCCGGCTGGCCGCTCACGTCCACGCTCAGGACGATCTCGCCGCGCGCCAACGCCCGGGCATACTGCTCGACGTGGCCGCGCTCGTCGGTCATGCCCTGCATCATGCGCAGGAAGCGCCCCCACAGGCCGTGGTGGGCACCGTCCTCGTCGAGGGCGCGCTGGCCGCCTTCGCCCACGATCATCTGCACGTCCTGGTCGCCCAGGCCCAGCGCGAGCAGCCGCGCCGTGCACTGCTGCACGTCCTCCAGCGCGCCGAAAATGCCGTAGACGCGGCCCCGGCTAAAGAGCGTGAAATGCGCGGCGCCGGGCCGCGCGGCGGGACGGGAACGGGTGGGCATGGGCGCCTCCTGAGGCTGGGCCGGAGCGCGGCACACCTCCGCCCCGGACTGGGAAGGGCGGGCGGCGGAACGCGGCGCGGGCGAGGTGCAGCTTGGAGGTTGACTCCCAGGGTACTCCGGCTTTCCCCGCCGCTGCTGGGAGCCGGGACACAAGTCGGCCCCGCCTGGACGCTGGCTCCCCCCGCCGCTTGCGCAGCGCGGAGGCCGGTGCATCCGGCCCGGGAGGCCAGAGGAACAGACCCCCGGCGCGGCGCCAGAGGTCCTGGGGGCGGTGCGCTTTGCGGGTGGGGTGGCCTGTCATGGGGCCGGGCTGAGCTGGCTCAGGCGCTCAGGCCCTTGCCGCCGTGCAGGGTGCGCTCGACGGCTTCGGTCACCTCGGCCTCGAAGCGGCGCAGGTGCTCGCGCAGCCGCTCCAGTTCCTCGGCGCCGAGGTCGCGCAGCCACAGCACCGCGCGGCCCAGCACGGCAAAGGTCAGTGGCGCGTCCTCCCCCAGGTCCTCGTCGTCCACGGGGTCGAGGTTGAGGGTGCCGTAGTCGAGGCCCTGGTTGAGCAGGTTCATGCCCATCAGGATGTCGGGCAGGGCGTCTTCCTCGACGTACAGGTCGAGGTCGAGATGCAGGCGGACGATCACGCCGCCGCGGTGATCGGCGTCGGCGAACAGCGCCACCCGGCTGTCGCCGTCGCGGACGAGCGCCCCGTCCTCGACCGCCTCGACGCTGAGGCCGCTGGCCTCCAGGGCGCGCATGATGCGCTGCAACTCGTTTCGCGGGGCCGTCATGGGGGGGAGTATAGACCGGGGGCCGGGCCGCGAATCGGCGGCGCGGCGCCAATCTCCCGACGCCGCTGCGCTACCCGTGGTACACCCAGGCCCCCTCCTGCCAGGTGCGCGCGAGCTGCCCCAGCAGGCGCAGGTGCTCGGCGTGCGCCAGCGTCTCGGCCAGGGCGAAGCGCCGCCCGGCGGTGTTCAGGTCGCGCGGAAACATGGCGAGGCTCAGGGCGTAGGCGCTGCGGGCTTCTCGGCCCGCCTCGGCGCGCACGAAGTCCAGCCGCTCGTGGTGGTGGCCCCGCAGCTCGCGCGCGCGCGCCTGCACGCCCGTCATCAGGGGACCGTGGTGGCCGACCACCGCCCGCGCCGGATTGAGCGCTTCGAGCTTGCCCAGGGTCTGGAGGTAGTCGCCCAGCGGATCGGGCCGGGTGTAGGCGTACAGGCCGATGTTGGGGCTGATACGTGGCAAGATCGCGTCCCCGGCGATCAGCAGGCTTTCTTCTGCATTCCAGAGGCCCAGGTGCCCGTCGGCGTGGCCGGGAAGCCACAGCACCTCCCACTCGCCCCCCGCCAGCGGGACGAGCTGGCCCTCGCGCAGCGGCTGCACGCGCGCGGCAGGCTGCACGCGGTCGCGGGTGCGGCGGCTGTCGTGCTCCAGCGTCGCGAGCAGTTCGGGCGGCAGGCCGTGGTCCTGCATATGCTTGACATGTCCCGGCAGCCAGTCTTCCCAGAGGTGCCAGTAGCGCTCGCCGCGCCCGATCTCCACGTCGAGCAGCTGCACCGCCGCCCCGCTGCGCTCCTCGACCAGCCCCGCCAGCCCGTAGTGGTCGGGATGGTGGTGGGTGATGATCACCCGCTCCACGTCCGGCCAGTGCAGGCCCAGTTCGGCCAGACCGCCCTCGATGGCGCCCCTGGCCTCGGGGGTGTCGAGGGCCGTGTCGATCAGCGTCACCGGGCCGGCGGTGTCGATCAGGACCGTGACGGTCTTCATGGGGTAGGGAATCGGGACCTGGAGGGCGTGCAGCGTCCCGTGGACGCGGGTCAGGGCGGAGACCGTCATGCGGCGAGGCTACCACCGCCGGGCGGCCCCGCCGGGCCGGGAAGCCTCAGGGCTGGAGGGTGACCGGCTCGACCTCGAACGTCCCGCTTCTCACCCGCAGCCACGCGCAGGCCACCGGCAGCCGGAAGCGCCGGGGTCCTGCCGAGCCGGGGTTGAGGAACGTCACGCCGCCGCGCTGCTCCAGCCCTGGCTGATGCGTGTGGCCCGAGACGACCAGGCTCACTCCCGCCACCTGCGGCGAGAGGTCGAGGTCTTGCAGGTCGTGCAGCAGGTACACCCACACGCCGCCGAGGTCGAGCAGCAGCGTTGTGGGCAGCCGGGAAAGCGGCGGCGTGCGGTCCACGTTGCCGCGCACGGCGTGGACCGGGCCGGGGGTGGCCTCCCGCAGCGCTTCCAGCACCGCCTCTTTGCCCACGTCGCCGGCGTGCAGCACGGCGCCTGCCTGCCGCGCCAGCCCCAGCACCTCGGGGCGCAGCAGACCGTGGGTGTCCGAGAGAAGCAGCACCTGCATGCGCCGAGTCTAAGGGGAAGGCACGGCAAACGCGCCCCCACTCGGGAGGGCGCGCTCGGCAGGCTGGAGTTACAGGCGGCTCTGGATGGCGCGCAGGCTGGCGCTGTCGGCCCAGCTCAGGCCCTTGTCCACGTAGGTGCGGGCGGCGGCGCGGTCACCGCGCTGGAGGGCCAGGTAGGCGAGCTTGGCAGCGCTGAGGCTGGCCCACTGCTTCTCGGTGTCGTTCAGCTCGCCGAGGCGGTTCCAGGTGTTGTAGGCGTTGATCCACCACTGGGTCTTGGTGTAGAGCTGCCCCAGGTAGGCCTGGTAGTCGCGGTTGCCCGTCTCCTGGTTGGCCGCGTAGAAGGCGTGGTCCACGGCGGCCTTCCACAGCGTGCGGTCGTAGAAGGGGACCGGGTAGGCCACGTCGGCCTGCACGGCGTACTCCTGGGCGCGGGCGAAGTTGTCAGTCGCGCTGAGGGTCGCGGGCGCGGGCAGCGCCGTGTCCTGCTGGGTCGTGGTGGTCTCGGTCGTCGTGGTGGTGGTCTCGGTGGTCGTCGTGCTGGTGTCCGTCGTGGGAGGCGTCGGGGTAGTGTCCTGCGCGGCAGCGAGGCCAGCCAGGGCAAACGCGGTCAGCATGAGAATCTTTTTCATATCGGAACGCATCTTAGGACGCTACCCTGACGGGCGTCCATCCGTCCCCACACCCTGTAAAGGGACTGTAAAGGAGCTTACCTTCACATGAGAAAAACGCTGATTCTCTCACTTGCCCTGGCCCCGCTTGCCCTGCATTCGGTCCAGGCCCAGACGGCGCCCGGCGCCCCCGCCTCCCCCCAGATCAGCTGGTTCAAGGACCTGAAAGTGATGTCCAGCGTCGCCATCGGTGAAGGTGGCGACCTCGTCTTCGTGGGGTCGGACTCGCGGATTCACCGCACCGACGCGCGCGGCGTCGAGAAGTGGAACTACGCGGCGGGCGACATCGGGCGCGCCAGCCCGGTGGTCACCCCCCAGGGCGGCGTGATCGCGGCGTCCTACGACGACCACGTGTACGCGCTCGACGGGTCGGGCAAGCTGCTGTGGCGCACCAAGCTCGACGGGGACATCTTCGCCAGCCCCGCCCTGCGCCCCGACGGCAGCGTGGTCGTGGCGACGGCGGGCGGCAGCGTCTACGCGCTCGGCCCCCAGGGGCAGGTGCTGTGGACCTTCAAAGTCGGGGCGCCGGTGTTCAGCAGCCCGGCGGTCGCGGGGGACGGCACCATCTATTTCGGCGCCCAGAACAACCAGCTGCACGCCCTCACCCCGCAGGGCCAGCTCAAATGGGCCTTCCGGGCCGGATCGCTGGTGTTCAGCAGCCCGGCGCTCGACCGCCAGGGCAACATCTATTTCGGCTCCAGCGACCGCCGCATCTACTCGCTCTCGCCGGACGGCAAACAGCGCTGGGTGCGCTCCACCGGCCTCTTTGTGAACGCCAGCCCCATCGTGACGGGGGACAACCTGGTGGTGGTGGGCAGCTACGACGGCAACGTGTACGCGGTCAACACCAGCGGCGAGGACGAGTGGGTCTACGCGGCCGGAGCGCCCGTCGCGGCGGCGGCGGTGCAGCTCGCGGACGGCAGCGTGGTCGTGCCCGACCTGAGCGGGACCGTCCACGCCATCGGTCCCGCCGGGCAGCCGCGCTGGAAGATCGCCAGCGGCAAGAAGATCGACACCAGCGTGGCCGTGAGTGACCAGGGGGTGCTGTACTTCGCCACCGAGGGCGGCGGCCTGAGCGCCGTCGCCCGGCAGGCGCCGCTGGCCGACGGTCCCTGGACCAGCTTCCGGGGTGTGCCCGCCGGGTGGGGCCGCGCGCTGACGGTCGCTGAGGCGGCCACCCGCACGGCCGCCAAACGCGCTGCGGTGGCCGCCGTGCTGGCGCAGGCGCCTGCCGCTGGCAACGCTCCTGGCAACGGTGCGGCGCGGCCCACGGCTCCCCGGCCCACCCCCGCTCAGGTGACCCCCCCCCAGGCGACGACGCCCCCCTCCCGCCCGGCGGCGCCCGCCGCTCCGGCCGCGCCCACCCGCACGCCCGAGGGCTACGCCCAGGCCGCCGGTCAGGCCGCGCGCAACATCGGCGGGCTGGTCCACCTCCCGCTGACCGAGGTGGCCGGGGCGCTGGGCACGCCTGTGCGTCTGCTCACGCCGCGCGCGGTCACCCTGGCCCTGCCCGCCCAGGGCGCGGCGACGGCGGCGGTCCAGACCCTGCCGGTCCGTTTCGTGGGCCGCGTCGCCTTCGTGCCGCTGGCGGCGCTGGCCGACCTGCCCGGCGTGAGCGTGGCGGCCCGGCGTGCCCCGGCAGGCGTCAACCTGACCTTCGCGGGGCGCACGCTCACCTTCCCGGTAAACCTCCCGGCCCTGGCGCCGCTGGTCGCCGCCCCCGAATACCAGCCGCTCGTGCGCCGCTGACGCCTGAGCCTGGCCGCGTCCGGAGGGAAAGGCGCGGCCAGGCTGCCTGCTTCCGGGGGGTTCCCCCTGGAGCCATCAAAAAACCCGCCGTGATGGCGGGCTTTCTGGGTGGTGGAGTCGAGGGGGATCGAACCCCTGACCTCGTCATTGCGAACGACGCGCTCTCCCAGCTGAGCTACGACCCCACGTTTTCGCGGCTGGCCCCCTCACAAAAGGGCGAGGCAGAATCTAGCACGCACCTTCCGGGCGCGCAAGGGGCGGGGGGGGGGCCAGCCGCGCGGGACCGCCTCCGGGACCTCCCTCACCGGGGCCGCGTAGACTCCTGGGCATGAGTGCCCCCTCGACGCCCGCCCAGCCGTCCCCGCCGGCCCACGAGGACCGCTTCGCCCACAAGTTCGGCCAGGAGGGCATCACCTTCGACGACGTGCTGCTGCTTCCCCGGCACTCCACGGTGCTGCCGCACGAGGTCGGCGTGGGGACGCAGCTCACCCGGCGGGTGCGGCTGAACATTCCCTTCGTGTCGGCGGCGATGGACACCGTGACCGAAACGGCCATGGCGGTGGCGATGGCCCGCGAGGGCGGCCTGGGGATCCTGCACAAGAACATGCCGGTGGACGCGCAGGCCGAGATGGTCCGCAAGGTCAAACGCAGCGAGAGCGGCATGATCGTCGACCCCATCACCCTGCCGCCGGGCGCTTCGGTCGGGGACGCTGAGCGCCTGATGGGCGAGTACCGCATCAGCGGCGTGCCCATCACCGATCCCGCCGGGCGGCTGCTGGGCATCATCACCAACCGCGACCTGCGTTTCGTGGAGGACCCGGCGACGCCCATCCGCGACGTGATGACCCGTGAGGAGCTGGTGACTGTGCCCGTGGGCACCACCCTGGAAGAAGCGCAGGCGATCTTCAAGCGCACCCGCATCGAGAAGCTGCTGGTGACCGACGCGGAAGGCTTCCTGAGGGGCCTGATCACCATCAAGGACCTCACCAAGCGGGTGAAGTATCCGCGCGCCGCCAAAGACGACCTGGGCCGCCTGCGGGTGGGCGCGGCCATCGGCGTGGGCGCCGACCTGATGGACCGGGCGGGCGCGCTGGTCGCGGCGGGGGCCGACGTGCTGGTGCTCGACAGCGCGCACGGCCACAGCCAGGGCATCCTGAACGCGCTGGCGCGGGTCAAGGAGACTTTCGACGTGGACGTGATCGCCGGGAACGTGGCGACCCGCACGGGAGCGCGGGACCTGATCGCGGCGGGGGCGGACGCGGTGAAGGTGGGGATCGGGCCGGGATGTTTTGCCGCCGGAACCCGCGTCCTGATGGCGGGCGGATACTACAAGAACATCGAGGACGTGAGGGTCGGCGACCGCGTGTTGAACATGCACGGGCAACCTGTCACGGTCCTGAACTCGTGGTGTACAGGCATCCGCGAAGTCGTCGCGGTGCGGCATGTCCACGCCCCGCGCGAGACGTTGGTCACGCCCGATCACCGTTACTGGGTAGGCGACCTGACGACCGTGAACGCGGCGTCCGTGAGTTCCAAGGGCTATGCCCGCTCACTGGCCCAGCCGACCCGCTTCGGCGAGGGCAAGCTCCGGTGGAAGGCGGTGGGGGAGACGCAGGGCGACGTGTTCCTGATGCCCCGTCAGCTCCACTTCGAGTTGCCCAGCTCGCTGGACATCAACCTGGGCGACTTTGCCGCCCGCCAAGGACAGCTTGAGCGGCGGTACCCGACGCGGATTCGGGAAAGCTATGATCTCGGCTACCTTTTCGGCACCTTCCTGGGCGATGGACACGCTTTCCTTAACCACAACGGCAGTGAGACCCGCGTGGGGTCGGAAATCGGGCGTGTGGACTGGTACTTTTCCCATGAGGAAGGGGAGATCGCCGACAAGCTGAGCGCGGCGGTTGCAGGGGTCACGGGTCAGACTCTGGCGCGGCAGCGTGTGGGAAACGTTCTCCACCTGCGTCTGTCCTCGCTGCCGTGGGCACGGCTCCTGGCGCAGTTTGGCAAGCGTCAGCACAAGAACTTGCCTCAGGCTTATCTGGCGGGGAACGGAGAGTACCTGCGCGGCCTGAAAGACGGCCTGATCGACAGTGACGGGTACATCGATGCCGATGGCCGCCAGTGCTTCGTGAACTCCTCGCGCGAGTTGCTGGAGCTGTTCGGGCTGCTGTGCCACCTGACCGACGGCAGTCTGCCGAACATGTCCGTCGAGCCGGGCAACCCGGGTGGCCTTCAGGGCGTGAAGGGCGACCTTCTCGACTCCTACCGCGCCCGGCTGAATGTCTCGCACGCCGCCCGGCAACTTCCCGAGTACGGGGCAGTCAAGCCGCTCTCACGGCGGGAACTCGGTCTCAGCCTGCCCGTCTACGACATCGAGGTGGATTGCCCGACCCACAGCTTCATCGCCGACAACGCGGTTGTCCACAACTCCATCTGCACCACCCGCGTCGTCACGGGGGTCGGCGTGCCGCAGATCACCGCGATCTTCGAGGCCTCGGCCGCCGCGCTGGAAGCCGGAATCCCGGTGATCGCGGACGGGGGCATCAAGCAGACGGGCGACGTGCCCAAGGCCATCGCGGCGGGGGCGAGCGCGGTGATGATGGGGTCCATGCTCGCCGGAACCGACGAGGCCCCCGGCGAGGTCGTGCTGCGCGACGGGCGCCGCTACAAGAGCTACCGGGGTATGGGGTCGCTGGGCGCGATGGACCAGGGATCGAGCGACCGCTACTTCCAGACGGGCAGCCGTAAGTTCGTGCCCGAGGGCATCGAGGGGATCATCGCCTACCGGGGCACGGCGGGCGAGGTGCTGTACCAGTTTGTCGGCGGCCTGCGCAGCAGCATGGGCTACTGCGGCGCGCCCGACCTGGATACCCTGCGCCGCGAGGCCCAGTTTGTCCGCATCACCGGGGCCAGCCTGATCGAGAGCCACCCCCACGGGGTCACCATCACGCAGGAGGCGCCCAACTACGGCGGGAAGTAGGGGCGCGGGGGGCACGGGAGAGGCGGGCTGGCGCGCGGACCGGGTTCCAACCCCCTCTTCCACGTTCCGCTACCCTCTACCCTGGGAGGCATGAAGCGTCTGCTCTCGGCCCCGCGCGAACCGGTCAACGCCCTGACCCACTGGGGCGGGGTGATCGCCGCGCTGGTCGCGCTGGGGCCGCTGCTGGGGTGGGCGGGGGCGCGCGGGCTGGCGCTGTGGCCCTTCGTGGTGTTCGGGCTGAGCATGGTGGGGCTGTACGCGGCGTCGGCCAGCTACCACTCCTTTCGTCCCGGCGAGCGCGGACTGCTGTGGCTGCGTAAGCTCGATCACGCGGGCATCTTTCTCCTGATCGCGGGCAGCTACACCCCGGTCGCGTATTTCGGGCTGGAGGGCCGCTGGCAGACGGGGGTGCTGGGCCTGATCTGGGGGATCGCCGGGGCCGGCATCCTGCTCAAGCTGCTCACCATGCGCCTGCCGCGCTGGGTGAGCACGCTGCTGTATCTGGGGATGGGCTGGCTGGCGCTGGCCTTTTTGCCGCAACTCGCGCGCAACCTGCCCCCGGCGGCGATCTTCTGGCTGGCGGCGGGCGGCGTGCTGTACTCGGTCGGCGCGGTGGTCTACGGCACCCGGCGCTGGAACCCGCGTCCGGGGACGTTCGGGTTCCACGAGATCTGGCACCTCTTTGTGCTGGGCGGCACGGGCGCGCACCTGACGATGATGTTTCACCTGCGCTAGGGCCGGGGGGGCCGCCGGAGCGTCAAGGGTCCCTTTCCTTTAGGGATTCCTGACGTGCCGGGGGGCGGCGCGGCCGTACGCTACCCGCAGCCCGGTCCCCCTTCAGCGCCGGTCCTCCCCGCCGGAGGTGTCACCATGTACCTGCGTATCGACAAGCTACAGTTCGACCTGCCTCTTCCCGAAGAGCGCAACCCCAACGCTGCCGCCACCGTGCAGGAGCTGTTCGGCGGACGCTTCGGGGAGATGTCCACCCTGATGAACTACACCATGCAGTCGTTCAACTTCCGGGGCAAAAAGGAACTCAAGCCGTATTACGACCTGATCTCCACCATCGCCACCGAGGAGCTGGGCCACATCGAACTGGTCGCGGCGACCATCAACGCGCTGCTGGCCGGGCCGGACGTGAAGGGCCGCGAGGACCCGGCCGACCCCACCACCACGCCGCTCGACTTTTCCATCCACATGCGCAACGCCCAGAACTTCATCGCGGGCGGGCCGGGCGCGATGGTCCAGGACTCGCGCAACATCCCCTGGACGGGCGACAACGTGTTTTCCAGCGGGAACCTCGTGCTGGACCTGCTGCACAACTTCTTCCTGGAAAGCGGCGCGCGGCAGCAGAAACTGCGGGTGTACGAGTCGGTGTCCGACCCGGTCGCCAAGGCCCTGACCGGCTACCTGCTGGTGCGCGGCGGCGTGCATCAGGTCGCCTACGCCAAGGCGCTGGAAACCCTGACCGGCGTGGAGATGACCAAGATGCTGCCGGTGCCGCACATCGCCACCGAAAAGATCCCCGAATCCAAGCGGCTGATGGACCAGGGCATTCACCTGCGGCTCTACCGCATGAGTCCCAGCGACTACACCGACCTGGGCAAGATCTGGAAGGGGCCGCACCCCGACGACGGCCAGGAGGTCTACGTGACCGACGAGCTGCCGGCCGGCGGGGAAACGGTGGACGGCGGCCACGACTCGGCCGAGTTCTCGCCCGAGTACTCCATGGACGAGATCATGGAAATCGCCCGCAACCTTCACAAGAAGTCGGGGCTGAAAGACTGACCTCACTCTCCTCGCAACAGGCAGAGGCCCCCGCCCTGAGAAGGTGGGGGGCCTCTGCCTGTTTGGTTTCCGCTGTTGCGGCGCCTGGCCTACGCCCCCACCGCGCCCAGCACCCAGCCCTGCACGGTGCGGATGATGTTCCCGATGGGTCCCTGGGCAAGCAGGATAAAGAGCATCACGATCACGAAGCTGAATGGCTGGGCCTCGAACTGAGCCAGGCTGCGGCCCAGCGAGGGAATGAGCGCGCCGATGATGCGGCTGCCGTCGAGCAGCGGAATCGGGATCAGGTTGAAGACGGCCAGCACGATGTTGACGCTCAGCACCGTCAGCAGGATGCTCCCGAGAACGGCGGCCGGTTTCAGCAGGACGAGGAGGCCAGCGCACAGCAGCGCGATGAGGATATTGCTCAGCGGTCCGGCGGCCGACACCCACATGGTGCCCCAGCGCCCCAGGTTGTTCGGATTGATCGGCACCGGCCGCGCGAAGCCGAATCCCGCGATCAGCAGCAGCAGCGTGCCGAAGGGGTCGAGGTGCTTGCCGGGGTTGAGGGTGACGCGCCCGAAGCGCCGGGGCGTGGGGTCCCCGAGGCGGTCGGCGGTGTAGGCGTGCGCAAACTCGTGAACGGTCAGCGACAGCGCCAGCGCGAGCGCGATAATCACGAACGCGAGGGGGTTGGTACTCAGCAGACTGAGAAGCATATGGGCAGCATTCTACGGAGTACCCGCGCCGCTCACCGGATGCCCCCTCACGGCCCCAGGTCCGCGCCGCACAGGTAGGCCGCCAGCGCTGCCCGTTCCTCCTCCGGCGAGCGGACCTCGCCGGATCGCCGCCGCGCCGCGAGGTGGGCCAGCGCCGCCCCCACCGCCGGGCCGGGCGGCACGCCCAGGGCGAGCACGTCCCGTCCAGTCAGGGCCGGGTAGGCGCGGGGCCGCAGCAGGCCGCGCAGCACGCCTTCCGGGCTGCCGGGGGAGGCGGGACCGTCGCCCAGCGCGCGGGCGAGCAGCGCGGCAGCCTTCTCGCCCAGACCCAGGCGACCGGCGAGCGCGGCGGGGTCGGGGGCGGCCGAGAGCAGCGCGGCGGCGTAAATCTGGGGGGGCACCGGCAGTCCCGCGTCCTGCCGGGCGTCCAGCGCTTCGAGGCGCGGGAGCGCTCCAGCGGGCAGCAGCGCTCCCGCCCCCCAGCCCTCCAGCCTCCGGGCGGCCCGGCCCGGACGGGGTTCGTGCAGCAGCAGGCGCAGCTCGGCGTGCAGGCGGGGCGTGCGCCCGGCCATCGCCAGGGCGGCGGGCACCTGCCGCCGCAGCTCGGGGTGGGCGCTCAGGTCCAGCCGGGCCGCCAACCGGGCCGCCCGGACCAGGCGGCTGGCGTCCTCGTGCAGCGAACGCGGGTGCAGGGGCCGCAGGGTGCGCGCCTCCAGGTCGGCCAGCCCGCCGGGAACCTCCAGCAGCGCTCCGGGGCCGCCCGGCCCGACTTCCAGGGCCAGCGCGTTCAGCCCGAAGTCGCGCCGGGCGAGGTCGTCGGCCAGGGTGCCGGGGACGGGCCAGGGGTTTTGCCCCGGCACCGGGTAGCTCTCGCGCCGCGCCCGCACCAGGTCGGCACGCCGCCCGTCCGGCAGGGTCACGGTCGCGTTGCCGAAGGCGGGATGGATCAGGTGCGGCAGCCCCGAGGCGGCGGCCAGCGCCCCGGCGTCTTGGCCCTCCACCACCACGTCGAGGTCGAGGGGCGCTGCTCCCAGCAAGGCGTCACGGACCGCGCCGCCCACCAGGGCCACCCGCGCTCCCGGCGCTGCCCGCGCCGCCAGGCCCATGAGCCACGCGCGGTCGCCGGGCTGGAGGTTGCCCCAGGCGCCCGCAGCGCCGCGGCCCCCCGGCCCGGGCCGCCCGTTACTGGAAGGAAGCTGCATCCAGCGTAACCGGCACGTCGAGCAGCTGGCCGCCCCGCAGCGCCCGCAGGGTCACGCGGTCGCCCGGCTCCTTGTCGAGCAGAGCGGCCTGGAGGTCTTCGAGGGTGTCCACCGGCTCGCCGTCCGCCCCCACGATCACGTCGCCGCCCAGCACCAGCCACCCGCCCGCGATGGCCTGCGCCCGCCCGCCGCCGCGCAGGCCCGCCCGGGCGGCGGGGGAGTCCGGCACGACCCGGCCGACCAGCAGCCCGGCCGGGGGCAGGCCCAGGTCGCGTTTGACCTCGCCGATCAGCGCGCTCAAGCCGGCGGCGGCGGTCTGGCCCCGGCCCTCCACGATCAGTCCGGGGACGAGGCCCACCCGGGGGGCCGTGACCACGCCGCCCTGTGCCCGTTGCAGCCGGGGCAACAGGCTCCGGGCCGTGTTGACGGGAATGGCGAAGCCGACGCCCGCGCTCTGCGCCCCCCCAGTCACCGCGCCGCTGGGCGAGTAGATCTGGGTGTTGACGCCGATGACCCGGCCCGAGGAGTCCAGCAAAGGCCCGCCCGAGTTGCCGGGGTTGATCGCCGCGTCGGTCTGGACCGCGTTCTGGGTGATGCCCTCGCCGATCGGGCTTTGCGAAAACCCGATGGGCACCTGCCGCCGCGCGCTGCTGACGATGCCCTCCGACACGCTGAAATCCAGGCCAAAGGGCGCCCCCATCGCAATGGCCTTTTGCCCGGCGGCCAGCGCGCCGCTGCCGCTGTCGCCCAGCGGAATCGGCCGGATCAGCGCCGGGCGCAGCCCCTCGGGGCGAATCAGCGCGAGGTCGTACTGCGGGGCGACCCCGATCACGCGGGCGGGCACCGATTCCTCCTGGCCCAGCACCCGGACGAGGATGCGGTCGGCGGTGCCCTCGCCGCCCGGCCCCGCCACGACGTGGTAGTTGGTCAGGATGTCTCCCTGCGCGTTCACGAAAAAGCCGCTGCCCAGGCCCTGCTGCACCTGCGCCGCGAACAGGTCGGGAAACGGCGTGGGCAGCAGCACCCGCTGCTGGGTGGTGATAAACACCAGCCCCGGCCCGGCGCGCCGCACCACCTCGACCGTGTTGCGCTCGTTCTGGAGCCGCGCCTGCGCTTCCGCCTGCACGGCGCTGGTTCCCGCCGTGCCTGCCCTTCCCGGGGCGGCCAGGGGCGCGGCGGGCGGGACCGTCTGCGCGAAGGCGGAGGGCACCTGATCCCGCAGCAGGGTGGCCCCCAGTCCCATCCCCACCAGCACCAGCGCCGCGCCGAGAAGTGGTTGGTTCATGGGGGCATTATTCGGGTCGGCCCGGGGGGACGGGGGCCGCCCCTTCACCGCGTGCCTACGAAGTTTCTTCATCTCGCTCGCCTTTTGGCGAGGGGGTCTCACCCCGTGCCGGGCCATGTCCCCAGTCGCCGGGGCGCCGCCCAGCGGCGAGGCGGGCCGAGGCCCCTAGGCCCGGGCGCGTTCGCGCGCCGCGTCGAGGCCCGCGATCTCGCCCGGGGTGATCTGGTAGTGCTCGCCGCACCAGTGGCAGACGATCTCCTGCCCGCCCGTCTCGATCATGTCCTGGCGTTCGCCCTGCTCGAAGAATTTCAGGCTGTCGAGGGCCTTTTGGCGTGAGCAGCGGCACTGAAAGCGGGCGGCCTGAGCGCCCGGCGCCAGCACAGGGTCGAGGCCCTCCGTGGCGGTCAGCAGGGCTTCGAGCAGGCTGCCCCGCCGCAGGTGGTCGGTGAGCTGCCCCATCGCGCGGATGTTGGCCTCCAGCCGCGCCAGCGCCGCGTCCGTCACGCCGGGCATGGCCTGCACCAGCAGCCCGCCCGCCCGGTGGACCCGCCCGCCTTCCTCGTACACACCCAGCAGCACGGCGTTGGGAATCTGCTCGGAGACGCCCAGGTAGGTGCTCACGTCCTCGGCGATCTCGCCGCTGACCAGCTGCACGCTGCCGGTATAGGGTTCGCCGTTGTCCAGCAACCGGGTGACCGCCAGCTCGCCGTCCACACCCACGATGCCGCTCACGTCGAGTTTGCCGTCCGCCTCGCGCAGCGGCAGGTCGGCGCCGGGTTCGCGCACGTAGCCGCGCAGCCGCCCGTCCGCGCTGCCCTCGGCCACGATCCAGCCCACCGGGCCGCCGCCCTGCACCCGCAGGGTCACGCGGCTGTCCGGCTTCTTGCCCAGCACCACCGCCAGCAGCGCCGAGGCCGCCAGCGCCCGCCCCAGCGCCGCCGTCGCCGTCTTGCTGAGGCCGTGGCGCAGGCGGGCTTCCTCCACGATCTGCGCCGCGTCAATGCCCACAAAGCGCAGGGTGCCGCCCGCCGCCGTGCCGCGCAGCACGAAAGAATCCGCAAAAGCGTCCGAAGTCATTAGGAAATCCTACACAGCCACACTCAAGGCCGGTGTGGGAGGTCTTTCATTCGCGGCCCTCACTCCCGCCGGGCCGCGCGGCCGGGGCGGCGGGAGGAGGACCCGGCCTGCATACTTCTGCCCTGGCGATGCAGCACTCGCCGCCCCGGCTGCTCTTTTTCACCGCCGTCACGGCAGACGCCTCCGCACATGGTGTATAGACCTCATCGTCTTGTATGCAGAACCCTCATCCGCCGACTCTAGCCTGCTATCGTGTCGCGGCTCAGCGTGGAGCGGTGGCCGCGGCGCCCGCTGGCGCAGACCGCTCCTGCGGGTCACCTTCCGGCGACGCCCAGCCAGGGGTGTGCCGGGCCGCCTCCGCCACTCCACCGGGTTCTTTTTGCCTGCGCACCACCAAGCAGCAGTTCAACCGCTCAAGGAGTCACCATGACGATTCTCAATGTCCGCCCCCGCCGCCCGCTGGGCCTGCTGGCCCTGACCACCCTGGCCCTGACCCTGGCGGCCTGTGACGACCGCGCCGAGACGAACACCGACACCTCTTCCGGCACCACGGCCACGACCGAGGGCACCGGAACGGCCGGGGGCACTGGCACCGCTGGGGGTGGCACCGCTGGGGGCACCGGCAGCGCCGAGGGGACCGGGGCGGCGGGAAGCGGCCCTGCGGCCGGCTCGGTGCTAGTGTACCAGAGCAGCGCCGACATCCCGACGCTCGACCCCGGCACCTCCTACGACACGGCCTCGGGCGCCGTCGTGGAAAACCTTTACGAGACGCTGGTGACCTACCAGGGCAACAGCCTGACCGAACTCCGGCCGCTGCTGGCGACCGAGTGGAACGTCGCCAATGAGGGCACCGAGTACCGCTTCACCCTGCGCGACGGCGTGCAGTTTCACACCGGCAACGCGTTCAAGTGCGCCGACGCCGAGTACACCTTCCGCCGCAACCTGGTGACGAACACCAGTGACAGCGGCAACTGGTTCCTCTCCGAGAGCCTGCTGGGCACCGGGGCCAACGCCAACGACGACGACTCGGTCACCTGGGACAAGATCAGCAGCGCCGTGCGCTGCGACGGCGAGACGCTGGTGTTCACGCTGCCTCAGGCCGACCCGGCGTTTCTCTCCAAGCTGGCCTACGCCGGTCAGAGTGTGGTGGACAGCGCCCACGCCAAGGAAATCGGCGAGTGGGACGGCACCGAGGCGACCTGGCGCGAGGCCGTGGGCAAGGACCTGACCGACAGCCCGCTGTCGCAAAACCCCAGCGGCACCGGGGCCTACCGCTTCGTCAGCCGGGACGCCAACAACCTGCGTGCCGGAGCCTTTGCGGACTACTGGGGCGACAAGGCCAACATCGAAAACGTGCTGCTCCAGCTGGTGCCCGAGCAGGCTGCCCGCCAGCAGGCGTTCTTGCGCGGCGACGCCGACATCATCGAGACGGGCGGGCGCCCCATCATCGAAGAGCAGCTGCGGGGCAAGCCCGGCGTGGCGATTCTCGACAACCTGCCCGACACCACCGCCTTCGGGTTCACCATGAACCAGGCCATCAAGGGCGAGGGGCGCCTGGGCAGCGGCAAGCTCGACGGCCAGGGCATTCCCGCCAACTTCTTCAGCGACGTGGACGTGCGCCGGGGCTTCATGTCGGCCTTTGACGTGGCGACCTACATCGAGGAAGTGCAAGACGGCAAGGGCGAGCCGCGCAACTTCCTGCTGCCCGAGACCTTCCCCGGCTACAACGAGGCGGTGGAGGCGCCCAAGTTCGACCTCGACGCGGCCCGCGAGGCCTTCCAGCGGGCCTGGGGCGGCCAAGTGTGGGAAAACGGCTTCACGGTGAACGCCAGCTACCGCGCGGGCAGCATTCCCCAGCAGACCGCGATGGAGCTGCTCAAGCGCAACATCGAGTCGCTGAACCCCAAGTTCCGGGTCAATATCGAGGCCAAGCAGTGGAGCCAGATTCTCGAGGACGGCAACGCGGGCCGCGAGATCATGATCAACACCGGCTGGGCGCCCGACTACGCCGACCCCGACAACTTCGTGCACACCTTCTACTCCAGTGACGGCTACTATCACTCCCGCACCAACTTCGAAGACGAGCAGATCGACGGCTGGGTGCAAGAAGCCCGCACGACCACCGACAGCGAGCGCCGCAACGAGCTGTACACCCAGATCGCCGAGCGCGCCCGCGACCAGGCCTACTACATCCTGATGCCCAGCAACCCCGGCATCGTCGCCTACCGCGACAGCCTCCAGGGCATCAGCGAGGACACCTTCAACCCGATGACCTCGTTCATCACCGGCACGCTCTGGAAGGACCTCAGCAAGAACTGAGCCTGCCCGCCTTCTGGTCGCGCAGAGCCGCCTTCCACAGGGGAGGCGGCTTTTTTGGGGCGCCGGGGCGGGTATCCTGCCCCCATGCACGACGCCGACCCCCGCCCCGATGCCGCCGCGCGGCCCATCACGCTGCTGCTGGTCGACGACCATCCGGTGGTCCGCAAGGGCACCCGCGAGCTGCTAGAGGGTGAGCCGGACCTGCACGTGATCGGCGAGGCCGACAGCGGCGAGGACGCGGTGGCCAAGGCCCGGCAGCTCACTCCCGACGTGATCCTGATGGACGTGTCGATGCCCGGCATGAACGGCATCGAGGCGACCCGGGCGATCAAGGCCTTCTTGCCCGGCGTGGGCGTGCTGGTACTGACCAGCTACGACGACGACGCCTACGTCTTCGCGCTGCTGGAGGCGGGGGCAGCGGGCTACCTGCTGAAAAACACCTCGGAAGATGACCTGCTGGGCGCGGTGCGGGCAGTGGCGGCCGGAGAGAGCGCGCTGCATCCTGCGGTCGCGCGCAAGGTGCTGGAGCGCTTCAGCACCCAGCAGACGCCCAGCCCGCCCGAGGACGCCCTCAGCCCGCGTGAACTGGAGGTCTTGCGGATCGCCGCTACCGGGCGCACCAACAAGGAGATCGCGCGCGACCTGGACATCAGTCCGCGGACGGTGCAGGTTCACCTCGCCAACATCTTTTCCAAGCTGGGGGTGGGGAGCCGCACGGAAGCGGTGCTGTACGGGATCAAGCGGGGGTGGATCGATCCGAAGCTGCTGTGAGGGGGCAGAGTGGCCGTGGTGGGGCAGGGGGTCTTGATGGCGGTTTGCCCCCACCCCCAGCCCCTCTGCAAGCAGCTCTGCGAGTCCCCCCAGAGGGGGCAGGCAGGGGAGCAAGGCGCTGCGCTCGGCAAGGACAGATGGGCGGCGCTGGTGGGCGTCGTATTCAGCTGGAATGTTTGATCTCGGTGCGGCCCCATCGTGGCCACCGTCTCGCTTTGCGATTGAGGCGTGGGCAAGGCGGTGCGGCCTCTACTCGCCCTCACCTGTGCGGCGTCCGCTGTGCCCGTTTCTGGGAAAGCTCAGGCCACGGCGTTGTTGTTTTTCCCTCTTGATTCGCAGAGCTGCGGAGCCGAGGGGATGAGCGGGCCGGGCGTCACAGGGCCAATGGGAAGGGTCAGCCTCTCTATTGCGGCGACCCGACGCTTGCCGCCTCCCTCCCAGCTCCACAAACGCTCTAACATCGGCCCAGTTTCCCTTTCCTCCCCATGACCCTGCCTCCCTTTCCCCCCGAGCTGAGCGCCGCGCCGACCGTGCGGGCGTTCGGGGCGGCATTGGCGTCTTTCGCGTGCCAGTCGGTGCGGGCGCACGGGGTGCAGGTGTGGGCGGTGGTGGGTGGGTCGCTGGCGGTGGTGGGGGAAGAGGGGCGGGGGCTGGGGCTGAGCGACGGCACGCTGGCGGCGCGGTCGCTGGCGGCGGGCGGGGTGCTGGAGGAGGGGATGCTGGTGTGCCTGCCTTTTGGCGCGGGGGTGCTGGAGTTCGTCGGGGCCGACCCGGAGGGCGTCGAGCGGCTCTCGGGCCTGGCGCCGCTGCTGACGCTGGCGCTGGAGGGCGTGCAGGCGCGCGAGGTGCGGCGGGGGCGGGGCCGGGTGGCCGAGACGGTCGAGCAGCTGGTGCGGCGGCTGGGGGGCAGCCTCGACCTGGCCGAGGTGCTGACCGCGACCGCCGAGAGTGCGGCGCTGGCGCTGGGCTTCGGGCGGGCGTTCGTGGGGCTGTTCAGCGAGGTCGGAGCGCAGGGTGCCCGGACGGGCGAGGTCTTTACCCACGGCTTCGACTCGGCCTTCACGGGGGGGATCGACGTGGGGCCGGTGTCGTTCGGGCGGCTGATGGAGCGCGGCGAGGTGATTCTCTACGAGCGGGGGCGCGACGCGGGCACGCCGCTGGCGCAGGGGCTGGCCGAACTTGACCCCGAGGTGGCCTTGATCGCGCCGCTGAGCGCGCGGGGGCGGCCCCTGGGCGTGCTGTACGTGGACAGCCGCTCGCCGGGGGCGCGGGCGGGCGAGGACGACACCTGGCTGGTGCTGGCGCTGGCCGAGCAGGCCAGCCTCGCCATCGACAATGCCCGGCTGTACGGCATCGAGACCCGCAAGCGCGAGGCCGCCGAGGCGCTGCGCGAGGCGGGCGCGGCGCTGGCGAGCAGCCTGCACCTGCGCGACACCCTCTCGCGGCTGCTGGAGCGGGCCACCGCGCTGTTCGGCGCCGACGCGGCGGGCGTCTACGAGCTGCAACCCGATGGCCGCACCCTCACCATCCGCAGCGCCCTGGGGTTGTCCAGCGAGTACGTGTTGCGGGTGCGCGCCAAGGTCGGCCCCGGGGTGACCGGGCGGGCCGCCCAGCGCCGCGAGATGGTGGTCGCCCGCGACCTCACCGACCAGCACCTGGGGGGCAGCAGCCGCTACACCCGCCAGTTGCTCGCCCAGGGCCAGTATCCCTACCGGGGCGTGATCGGGCTGCCGCTGGGGACCCGCGCGGGGGTCTTCGGGGTGCTGACCCTCTACTGGCAGGCCCCGCTGCCCCTCGACGCCGACGACCTCGCGCTGGCGGAGGTGTTCGCAGCCCAGGCCAGCCTCGCCATCGAGAACGCCCGGCTCTACGAAGAAGAGCTGCGCCGCGAGCGCGAGGCCGCCGTGCTGCTGGGGGTCGGGCGGCTGCTCGCTGAGGACCAGAGCGACCGGGCGCTCTCGGAGGCCGCGCGGCTGGCGACCCTGGCGCTGAACGCCGGGCGCGGGTTGATCGCGCTGACCGGGGACGCGGCGAGCGGGGAGGCAGGCCGGGAGGTCACCCGCTGCGCCACCTTCAATCTGCATCCGCCGGGTCCCGCCGAACTCGCCTCGCTGATGGCCCAGCTCGGGCGCGGGCCGAGGCCGCTGACCCGGCGCCACGCCCTGCCGGTGGCGGGCAGCGCCCTGATCGTGCCCCTGCGCGGCGATCCGGGCGCAGGCGGGGCGGGCGACCTGCTGGGCTTCCTGTACGCCGACGACCCCGGTACCGAGGCGCCGGGCGACCGGGCGCTTCAGCTCGCGCGCAGCGTGGCCGACCAGATGGCGCTGACCCTGACGCGCGAGCGCCTGCTCTCGGCCCTGGCCCGCGAGGAGGCGCGCTACCGCCAACTGGCCGAGGGCGCCCACGACCTGATTCTCAGCGCCGACCCCGGCGGCACGGTGACCTACGCCAACCCCGCCGCCACCCGGCTGCTGGAGCCGCACAGCGGGCCGCTGGTGGGGGCGCCGCTGCTGGACCTCGCCACGCCCGCCACCCGCCCGGCGCTGCACGCCGCCTGGGACGCCGCCTTTGCCCACCCCGCCGGGGGCCGCGCCGAGATCGAGGTCGGCCCCTACCGGCTGGAGGTGCGCCTCAGCGCGGTGCGGGCCTCGGGTGGGGGGCCGGACGGCACGGCGGCCCACAGTGTCCTGACTGTCGCCCGCGACCTCTCGGAACTCCAGACGCTGGCCGCCGAGATTCAGCGCCGGGGCCGGGCACTGGAGGCCGCGACCAGCCGCCAGAGCGAGCTGCGCAGTTACCTCGCCCTCTTTACCCAGGCGCAGGAGGAAGAGCGGCGGCGCATCAGCCGCGAGCTGCACGACGACACCGCGCAGGTGTTGATCGCCACCAGCCGCCGGGTCGCGCGGCTCGCCCGCGAGCTGGACGGCGACCACAAGGGCCGTGTGGACGACATCCTGGCCGACTTGCAACAGGCCATCGAGAGCGTGCGCCGCTTTGCCCGCAACCTGCGCCCCAGCGTGCTCGACGACCTCGGGCTGCTTCCGGCGCTGGAATGGCTCGCCGGACAGGCCCACACCGACACCCGGCTGGAGGTCAGCGGTCCCGAGCGCCGCCTGACCCCCGCCCTTGAACTCACCGTGTTCCGGCTGGTGCAAGAAGCGCTGACCAACGTGGACAAGCACGCCGGGGCGCACAGCGCGGCCATCCGGGTGGCCTACGGCCCCGGCGGCGTGCGGGTGGCCGTCACCGACGACGGCCAGGGCTTCACGCCGGGGCAGGCGCTGGCCCGCGCCCAGGGCGGCCACCTGGGCCTCATCGGCCTGCGCGAGCGCGTGGCCCTGGCCGGGGGCCTCCTCGACGTGGAGAGCGAGCCGGGCCGGGGCACCACCCTGACCTTCACGCTGCCGGGGTGAGCTGGGAAAATCCGTAAGGCGGTCAGCCCCCTGCGGGTCAAAAAGGAGAGGCGCATGTGGAGCGCCGTCAGGCAGGCGTCATGGCGGGCCGCTACACCGTCGGAGACCGTGCCGCCGGGACCGCTCCCCGGCTGGGGCCTCCCGCTTCCTTTCCTGCCGCCTTCAAGGAGTCCACCATGCCCAGTTCGTTTTTGTCTCCGCTCGCCCGTCCGGCCCTCGCGCTGCTGGCGCTCGGCCTCTCCAGCTCCCTGGCCGCCGCGCAGGTGCAGACCCAGAGCATCGTGGTCAATCCGGCCGGACCTGCCGTGGTCAGCCTGACCCTGATCGACGCGGACACCAACCGCCCGGTCCCCGGCTACGACCCCATCGCGCCCGCCGCGACCCTCGACCTCTCGCGGCTGCCGCGAAATCTCAACCTGCGGGCGAACACGGCCGGGCAGGTGGGCAGCGTGCGTTTTGGCCTCGACCGCCAGAGCAGCTTCCGGGTGGAGAACAGCGCGCCCTACGCCCTGTGTGCCGATCAGGGCGGGGACTACCCGGCGTGCCCGGCCAGCGTCTTCACGCCCGGCGCGCACCAGATCACGGCCACGGCCCACGCCGCGGCGGGTGGGGGCGGCGCGGCGGGGGCAGGCGTGCTGGTGAACTTCACGGTCGTTCGTTCGGCGCAGCAGGCTCCGGCGATCGCCGTGAACAGCCTGACGCTGATCGACGCCGACACCGACCGCCCGGTGCCCGGCTTCGACCCCATCCCGGCGGGCGCCCGGCTGCGGCTCTCGGCCCTGCCGCGCCACCTGAACGTGCGCGCCAACGTGTCGGGCGGGGTGGGCAGCGTGCGCTTCGACCTCGGGGGCGGCAAGACCACCCTGGAAAACGAGGCCCCCTTCGCCCTGTGCGTGGACGGCCGCGACCGCCAGGGCAAGAAGGGCAACTACTACGCCTGTGACCGCAGTGTCTTCGCGCCCGGCGAGCGCCGCATCGTCGTCACGCCCTTTGCCAAGATGTTCGGGGGCGGCGCGGCGGGCACGGCGCTGACCTGGACCTTCACGGTCGAGCGTTGAGGCTTCCTCCAGCCTGAGCCTTTTCTCTCAGCTCCAGCGGTTGTCCGGGCTTCCGGTGACCGCTGGAGCTGTGTTGTGGCTTGGGTTGGCCCCGCGTTGCGGCTTCCCGCTTACCCGTGCCGCGCCAGAAACGCCTCCCGCTCCATCCAGGCGAGTTTCGGTTCGGTTTCTGAGGGAGCCTGCGCGGTGCCGTACACCGCGCGCATCAGCCGGAAGCCCAGGCCGTACATCCGCGCGGTGAGGGGGGGCAGAGGCACCAGGGTAAAGCCGCTCTTTTCCAGTGGTCCGTGAAAGAGCGTGACCGCGAACACCACCCGCGCGCCGCGCAGCTCGGGCCGCTCGCGCAGTGCCCGGGCCACGTCGCGCAGCGAGCGCTGATAGGCGCGGTAGGCAGTCAGGGCGCTGCGGCGGGTCAGGCCGACCAGACGCGGGGAGTGCAGGTGCAGCTCGGCGGCGGGGGTGCCGGGAGTCAGGCGCAGGCCCTGCGGTTCCAGGCCGCCCGGGAGAGGCCGGGCCGCCACCCGCATCACGGCGTCGGCGCGTTCGGTGAGCGGGACGACCCCGTGCGCGCGGGCAAAGCGGTCGTCCACCGCGCGGCGGTAGAGGTGCAGCGCCAGGTCGCGCGGCCCGGCCACGCGCAACCCCGGCAGCTCGCGCACCGGCCCCGGGCGGTACCCCAGGGCCGCCACGCGGGGCAACCACTCGCCCAGTTGGGCGCCCGGCACCCGCACGACCGCGCCGGGTTCCGGCGTGGGCGAGGGCAGCGGCAGCGGACGCACCCCCCAGGCCGCCAGCCGGGCGAGGTGGGGGCGGCTCAGTCCACCGCCCGGCCCCGGCGTCTCCAGCGTCCAGACGGTCACGGGCTGCCCGGCCACCGCCTCCAGCAAGGGCAGCTCTCCCGGCTCTCCCCACCCGGCGACCTCGTGCCCGGCGCGGGTGGCGGCGCGCAGGCCGCCGGGGTCGAGGCGGGCCAGGGCGGGAGGCAGTAGCAAGGTGGCCCGCACGCCCCGGGCCTCCAGCGCCGCGAGCGCCGCGCGCAGCTCGGGGGCTGTCCGCAGCGGCACCGTCAGCCCCAGGGCCGGAACGCCGGGATCGCCCCCCCACAGCGCCCCGAAGGCCCCCGCGCGCAGCAGGAGGAGCCAGACGGAGGGTATGGGTGGAGGTGCGGCGGCCATTCACCGACTGTAAAGCAGCGGCCGCCCGCTGGCCGGGGAGGCCCCCCCCTGGCCCTGGCGCGCCTCTCATCTCGGCCGTCGTATGCTCCTGTCTAGCGATGCTTCAGCTTTCCTTTATCCAGGTACCCTCTTGGCGGCGCGGCGTGGCGGCCGCAGGCGGAAGGCGGGCCGCGTGAGGCCCCTGCGCATCGGGCTGTTTACCGACACGTTCCTGCCGGACCAGAACGGGATCGTGACCAGCGTGTCGCTGCTCAGCGACGAGCTGCGGGCGCGCGGGCACGACGTGGAGGTGGTGGCGCCCGCTTTCCCGGAGCTGCACGACACCCGCCCCGACGTGCGCCGGGCGCCCAGCGTGCGTTACCTCTTTTTGCCCACCTACCGCCTGGCGTGGCCGACCCGCAAGGACTTCGAGCGCCAGTACGACCTGGTCCACACCCACACGCCGCTGACGCTGGGGCTGGCCGGCGCGCGGCTGGCGCGCAAGTGGCGGGTGCCGCACGTCGCCACCTACCACACCCATATCGAGGCCTACACCCACTACGTGCCGGGGCTGCCGGGGCTGCAACGGCGCACCCGGGTCGTGACCCGCGTCATGGGCCACTACTACCGCCGCGCCGACGCCGTGATCACGCCCACCGCCGCGATGCTCGACGTGACCCGCGAGATGGGGGTGCCGAATGCGGTCGTGATTCCCACCGGCATCGAGCCGTCGGTGCTGCGCTCGGCGCCGCCCATCACCTCCCCCTGGCCGGAGGGAAGCCGCCGCCTGCTCACGGTGGGCCGCCTGGCGCGCGAGAAGCGCTTCGATCTTGTGCTGGACGCCCTGGCGGGCCTGCCCGACGCGCACCTGGTCGTGCTGGGCGAAGGCCCCGAGCGCGGGCACCTGGAGGCGCACGCGCAGCGCCTGGGCGTCGCCGGGCGCGTGAGCTTCCTGGGGGTGCAGCCCTGGACCGAGATCGGGGCCTACTACCGCCTGGCCGAGCTGTTTCTCTTTGCCAGCGACACCGAGACGCAGGGGCTGGTGCTGCAAGAGGCGCAGCTGATGGGCGTGCCGGTGGTCGCCGTGGGGGCGCGCGGGACCCTCGACGGGGTGGCGCCGGGGCGCAGCGGCTTTCTGGTGGCGCCCGGCGACCGGGCGGGGGCGGCCCTGACCCGCCACGCCGCCGAGATTCTGGCCGACGCCCGGCTGTGGACCCGGCTCTCGCGCGGGGCGCGGGTCTTCGGGTCCGCCTGCACGCCGGGCAGCGTGGCCGAGCGGGTGCTGGAGGTCTACGCGGGCGTGCTGGGCCTGCCGCGCGAGCTGGCCCTGCCCGGCGAGGTGGGCAGCGGCCGGGTCACTCCGCGAAATACCCCCGCCTATGACCGCTGAGGTTCAGGGCGTGCCGCCACAAGAAGGGCAACCAGCCGCCCGCCAGGCGCCGCGCGCTCGTCTCGACCAGGGCGCCCGGCACGTAGCTCACGGTGCCCAGCTCGGCCAGCGCCTGTCCCATCAGCACGTCCTCGTAGGCCTCGACCTCGGGGTAGCCGCCCGCCAGCAGCGCGGCCTGACGCGAAAAGGCCATGTTGGCCCCGGCCAGGTTGGGCCGCCCGGCGAGTTCGCAGGCGTGCAAGAAGGCGCCGTAGCCCAGCTCGGAAGCCAGGCGCAGCGGGCGCGAGACGCCGCAAAAGCGCATCGGGCCGTAGAGGGCCACCTGACCGGGCCGGGCGGCCGCGTGGGCCAGCCGCGCCAGCCAGTCGGGGGCGGGCAGCGAGTCCGCGTCGGTGGTGGCGACCCAGGTGGTGCGCGCCGCGCCCAGCCCGGCCTGCCGCGCCCGGGCGATGCCGCCTCCCGCACAGTCCACCACCCGCGCCCCCCAGGCCCGCGCCACCTCGCCCGTGCCGTCGCGGCTGGCGTGATCGACCACGATCACCTCGTGGGGGGCCAGACTCTGGCTTGCGAGGGCACGCAGGGTCAGCGGCAGGTAGCTCGCCTCGTTGCGCGCGGGAATGACGACGGTGAACTCCGGCACCGGCCCAGGCTAGCAGCCCGCCCCGCCCCGGAGCGCGCGGTGAGGCCGCCGGGGCCTGCTCGCAGGCCAGGCGCCGGATGAGGGGGCGCCTGAGCGGCTGGCGTGCGCGCGGGTGGTCCCGGCGTCCCCCGCTGCCGCTGCGCCCCGGCACGCGGGGCGGCGTGGCGGCGACCGGGGCGGCGCTGGCCTGCGCCGAGTTTGTCCGCAGCGGCCTGTACGCGGCGTACCTGCCGCAGGCGAGCGCGGGGCTGCTGGGGCTGCCCAAGGCCGAGGCGGTCGCTGCCGCCGCCGCCGCGCTGACGGTGCATTTTCTGGCCGACACCCTGATGCGCGGCCCGGCGGGCGCCCTGATCGCCCGGCGCGGGGTGCGGCTCCCGCTGCTGGCGGGCGCGGCGCTGAGCCTGGGCGCCCTCGCGCTGCTGCCGCTGGCGCACCACCCCGCCACCCTGCTTCTGATGGCCGCGCTGCACGGCGTCGGCTTCTCGGTGATGTGGCCCGCCGCCATGAACCTGACCGCCGAGGCGGCCCGGCCCGGGCACCAGGGCCGCGCCCTGACCCTGCTGAGCGTGGGCGTCATGCCCCTGATCGGGGCGGGCGTGCTGGTGCTGGGCGCGCTGGCCGGGGGCGGGGGCCTGACCGTGCCGCTGCTGGTGTTGGGGGTGCAGGCGGCGGCACTCCTCGCGGCGCTGGGGGCGCCCGGGCGGCTGGGGGGGGCTGTGGACGGCCGCGCCGCCGCACCCGCCCGGCCCGCCACGCGGGTGCGGGCGGTGTGGCGGCCGCTCGCCCCGCTGCTGCCGGGCGCCTTTATGCAGACCCTTACCCTGACGCTGCTGGGGCCACTGCTGTTCACGCTCTTTCCTGAGCTGGGGCTGGGCTACTGGGGCATGGTCGGGGTGCTGGCGGTGGGTGGGGCGGCGGCGCTGGGAAGCTTTCCGCTGACGGGCCGCATCGCGGACGGCGGCCACGCCCGTCTCTCGGTCACACTGGGGTTCACCCTGATCGGGGCGGCGCTGGGCCTGCTCGCCACCACACCCCCCGTCGCGGCGCTGTACGCGCTGGCCGCCCTCGCCGGGCTGGGCTACGCCTTTGTGATGCCCGGCTGGGCCGCGCTGGTGACCGGCACCCTGCCCGCCGCCGAGCGCCCCGCCGCCTGGGGCGTCCTGATGACCGTCGAGAACGCCGGGACCGCCCTGGGGCCGCTGGTGGGCGCGCTGGCCTACCGCCAGCTGGGGGTGCCCGGCCCCTTTCTGACGGGCGCCGCGCTGGCGCTGCTGACCGCCACCGGCTACGTCGTCTTTCGCCGCGCCTTCGCCCGCGCTGCGGATGCCCGCCCCGCCTGAGGCAGCGTGCGTCCAGAAGCCGGGAAAGGCGCTTGGCAGGGAAGAGCGGGAATGGGGCGCGGGCCGTCCACCACGCCTCCTCGCCGCTGGCGGTGGCTGGGGGGCGCCCTGCTCGCCGCCGGGGGCGCGGCGCTGCTGGCCGACCTGTGGGGCCGGGCGGCCGGGTGGGGGGCGCTGGGGCCGGGAGACCGCCGCGTGCCGCGCGTGGCGCTGACCTTCGACGACGGGCCGGGCGAGCGCACGCCCGAGCTGCTGGCCGTGCTGGCGCGGCGCGGCGCCCGCGCCACCTTTTTCGTGACGGCGCCCGCCGCTGCGCGCTGGCCGGAGGGGGTGCGGGCGATCCGCGAGGCCGGGCACGCGGTCGAGGCGCACGGCCGCTGGCACCTCCACGCCCTGCGCCTTTCCCCCTGGCGCGAGTGGGCGCAGGTCCGCTGGCACCCGCGCGCCGCTGAGCCGGGTCCGCACCTCTACCGCCCGCCCTACGGGGGCCACAGCCCGCTGACCCGCCTGCTGGCCCGGCTGGCCCGGCGTCAGGTCGCGCTGTGGGACGTGGAGGGCCGCGACTGGACTGCCGCCCCGGCCGCCGACCTCGCCGCCGGGGTGCTGGCCCAGGTCCGCCCCGGCAGCGTGGTCCTGCTGCACGACGGCCCGGCCGTGACGCCCGAGCTGCTCGACCGGGTGCTCGCCGGGTTGCGCGAGCGCGGCCTGACGCCGGTCCGCCTGGCCGAGCTGCCGCCGCGTCCCATCGGTCTGCGGGAGGGGCTGCGGCGCCTGCGCGCGAGCTACGGACGCTGATCGGGGGTGCCCAGGACTCCACACGTGGCCGAACCCGGGGCGGGCCAGGCCGTGCGGGGGTCTCGACGCGCCCCTCTCCGGCCCGGCCCTCGCCCGGCGTGGCCGCGGTCAGGGCGGGCCATACGGGGCCGCGTGCGGGGCCGCCGCTTCCACTTCCAGCAGTGCCCGCACCTCGGCCGCGATCACCGGAAGGGCGCCCCCCGGGCCGATACGGGTCAGGCCCGCCAGCGCCGCGCGCGCCCGCCTCGGCCCGGCGGGCAGCAGCGCCTGCACCTCGGCGGCGACCGCGGCCGGGTCGGGGGTGACCACGCTGAGCGCCTCTCCCAAGAGCCGCCCCTGCCGCCGGGCGAAACCGGGCGTGAACTGCGGGCCGCGCGTGGGAAAGGCCACGACGGGCACGCCCAGCCCGGCGAGCTGCTCGTTGGCGGTGCCCGCCGTGCCCACCGCCACGTCGGCCGCCCGCGCGACCGCCCCGAAGGCGCCGCGCAGCAGCCCGACCCGGGCGCCCTCGCCCTGCGCCCAGGCCGTCTCCGCATCCTGCACCCGCAGCGTCCAGCCCGGCGGGAGCGTGGCGGCCTCCCACCCGTGCGGCCAGGCGACCAGCGCCTGCACCTCCGGCAGCCGGGCGGCGGCGCGCAGCATCAGGCCCAGGCTCTCGCGGTGGTCCTCGCGGGTGCCGGGCAACAGGGCCAGGACCTGCCTGCCGCCCGTCAGCCCCCTCAGGTCGTGTTCGGGGGCGGGCAGCACGTCGGGCGCGAAGCCCCCCGCCCAGCGCGCCCGCACCCCCCGCGCGGCGTAATACCGCTCGGTCGCCGCGTCGCGCACGAACACCGCCCGCGCCCGCCGCGCCAGCCGCAACTCGTAGGGCAGCGGGTAGTTGGCGCCCAGCGCGTTGAGTTCGCCCAGCGCCCCGCGCAGCCCCAGCCCCTCGGCGTAGTGCGCGCTCAGCAGCGGCTGGACGTGGACCAGCGGCGCAGCCGCAGCGCGCGCGGCCAGCGTGCCCACCATCAGGGCGTAGGCGTCGCCCACCACCACGACCGCGCCCGTTCCCCGCGCGGCCTCTGCGGCCAGGCGCCACTGCCCCAGCGACGCGCCGATCAGGCCGGCCCGCAGGTCCGAGCCCAGGTTCGCCAGACTCCCGAAGGGAAAGCCGCCGCTGGGCAGCTCCAGCGCCCGGCCCACCCGCGCCGCGCCCGCCAGCCCCGCGTAGGCCCGCCCCGCCCCCACCAGCGGCAGCACCCGCGCCCGCGCCGCGCCGCCCCCTGCCAGCAGGTGCGCCAGCAGCTGCGCGCCGATCAGGTCCTCGGCCACGCCGTTCGACAGCAGCAGGGCGGGCCGGGGGACAGCGGCAGGGGTCACGCGGGGCAGGATAACGGGGCCGGACCCTTTGCGTGGGAAGCGCGCGGGGCATGGTACGAATAGACCGTGAGCGATTTCGACGCGCTGCAAGCCGTGATCCGCCGCCACGCGGGCGCGCGGCAGGCCGAGCAGCGTGCCTGCGAGGCGCTGCTGAACGCGCTGTACCACGCCCTGCGGACCGCCAGCGGCCCGGGCCTGCCCCTCAACAACGTCACCCTCGACTTTATTCCCGATCCCGGCCTGCGCCTGCGCCCCCCGCCGCCGGGCGGCTGGCACGCCGCCTGGGTGCGCTTGGGGCTGTGCGAGGTCCTGGTGCGGGTGCGCTGGGAAGACGGCGCCTTTGTGGGCGAGTACGCCCAGGGCGGCACCTTTCGTCTGGACGAGACCGGCGAGGACGCCCTGATCGCCCTGGCCCGCCGCCTGCTGCGCGACGTGGCCGCCGCCTACGCGGGCGAGGCCCCCCGTCCGGGAACCGCGCTGAACTGAACTTCCCCACAGCCTGAACGTGAACCCAGCTACATTCCTGTCCAGGGCGGGCCAGGACCATGCCCCCATGAAGATCAACCGGACCGCCCGGGGCTTGCTCGCCCTCGCCGCGCTCTCGCTGGGGGCCGCCGCGCTTGCGCAGACGGCGGGGACAGAGACGGCGACCACCTCCGCATCCAGCCTGCGCCCGGCCCTCAGCGGCGAGCGGCGCTTCCTGACCCTGCCGGGGTTTGGCCGGGTGGCCTACTACGCCGCGCCCGGCGGCACGGGGCGCCCGCTGCTGCTGACCCATTCGGTCAACGCCGCCGCCAGCGCCTACGAGATGAAGCCGCTGTGGGACGCCTACGCGGGCACCCGCCCCGTCTACGCGCTGGAGTGGCCCGGCTTCGGCAGCAGCGACCGCCCGGACATCCGCTACACGCCCGAGTTGATGGCGCAGGCCCTGAGTGCCCTGCTGGCCGAACTCGGGCAGGAGGTGGACGTGGTGGGCCTCAGCCTGGGGGGCGAGTTCGCGGCGCGGGCGGCGCTCGCCGACCCCCGCATCCGCACCCTGGCGCTGCTCAGCCCCAGCGGCCTGGGGCAGCCCCGCAACGGAACCCAGCAGGCGAACGCCGCGGACGGCGGCACGCGGCTCTACCGCACCCTCAGCGCGGTGGGGACGCCCCTGTACGCCGCGCTGCGGACCCGGCCCAGCATCGAGTACTTCCTGAGCCGCTCCTTCCGGGGGCCGGTGGACCCGGGCCTGGTCGAGTACGCGCTGGAGACCTCCCGCCAGCCCGGCGCCAAGTACGCTCCGCTGTACTTCATCAGCGGGGGGCTATTCACCCCTGACGCTTACGGCGACCTCTACAGCAAGCTGCGGGTACCCGCCGCGGTGCTGTACGACCGCGACGCCTTCGTGAGCTTCGACCGCCTGCCCCTCTTCACCGCGCAGCCGGGCGTGAGCGCCGTCCGGATCGAGGGCACCGACGGCCTGCCGCACTTCGAGAAGCTCGCGGAGGTCAGGGCGGCGCTGGACGCCTTCTGGGCCGCGAACCGCTGAGGGGCACCAGGCCCGAAAGCCGCTCCTGCCTCCCTGCCCGGGGATGAGGCAAATGCGGCAGCGCCCGGCGCCCGGCCGTGGCACCATGCTCCCCATGACCGACGACGCCCACGCCCGCGCCAACGCCGAACAGCTGCGCCTGCTGCGCGAGGCCCTGGCCGGAACGGACGCCGCCGGGCGCCCCGGAGCGCCTGCCACCGCTGCGGCGCCCTCGGCCCCACTCCCGCTCCCGGGCGTCTCCGGGCCGGTCCGCTCCTCCTGAAGGCTGCGGGGGTCGGGGGGGCCGCCCTTGCGCCTTGAGCAAGGCGTCACGTCGGGGGAGTGGCCACCCCGCCGGGACGTATGCTGCCTTGCAGCGCTGCGGCACCCGGCCGCGCTCTCGCCCGCTTCCTTTTCCCGGAGGTACCCCATGACCCGTGACGAACGCAACGACGCCAGCGGCGACAAGCAGGACGCGACCGGCGACATCCAGCCGGACACCGGCAGCGGCCTGAGCGATCAGGAAGCCGCCGAGCTGAACGCGACCCCCGGTCGCGGCGCCCGCCAGGAATCCGGCGCCCAGCTTTCGGACGCGTATGTGCAAGACCACGTGGAGGGCACGGCCAGCGCCACGCCCGACATTCCCGACATCGAGCCGGGCAGCGGCAAACGCTGAGCTTTCCCCCACAGCGGGCCGCGCCCCACCCCGCCAGACCGGCACGGGTGGGGCGCGGCTCTGGCGCAGGTTACTTCACCACGATATTGATGATCCGCCCCGGCACGTAGATCTCCTTCACCGTCTCCTTGCCCTCCACGAAGCGGGCCACGTCGGGGTGGGCGCGGGCGGCGGCCATCGCCTCGGCCTGGCTGGCGGTCTTGGAGATCTCGACCTGCCCGCGCACCTTGCCGCTGACCTGCACGCCGACCGTCACCGTGTCGCGGGTAGCGGCGGCCTCGTCCACCTGGGGCCAGGACTGGACGTGGACGCTTTCCTGGCCTCCGCGCTGGGTCCAGATTTCTTCCGCGATGTGGGGCACGACCGGGGCCAGCATCCGGTTAAAGATGTCCAGCGCCTCCTGCCAGGCCGGGGTGCCGAAGGCCGGGGAGCGCTTGGCCTTGACCAGCGTATTTGTCAGTTCCATCAGGGCGGCGATGATGGTGTTGAAGCTCAGGCGCTCGAAGTCGCCCGTCACCTTGTGCAGCGCCGAGTGGACCGCGTAGCGCAGCTCCGCTTCGGTGACCTTCTCCTGTGGTCCGGGCACCTGGGCGTCGAAATACAGCGCCCAGACGCGCCCCAGCCACTTCGCGGGGCCGTTGATGCCGCTGGGGTCCCAGGGGCCGCCGACCTCCCAGGGGGCGATGAACATCAGGTACGCCCGCACGGTGTCCACCCCGTATTCGCGCACCAGATCGTCGGGATCGACCACGTTGCCGCGCGATTTGCTCATCTTCTCGCCATCGGGTCCCAGGATGATGCCCTGGTTGCGCAGCCAGCGGAACGGCTCCCGCTGGGTGGTCAGGCCCAGGTCGCGCATCGCCTTGGTCCAGAAGCGCGAATACAGCAGGTGCAAGATCGCGTGCTCGATCCCGCCCGTGTACAGGTCCACCGGCAGCAGGTTCGCGTGCGCCGGGTCGAAGGGCCTCGCGCCGTCGTGCGGCGACAGGTAGCGGTACATGTACCAGCTCGAATCGACGAAGGTGTCCATGGTGTCGGTGTCGCGCTCGGCGGGGCCGCCGCAGACCGGGCAGGTCGCATGCGTCCATTCCCTGTCCAGCTTCAGCGGACTTTGCCCGGTGGGCGTGAACTCCACGTTCTCGGGCAGGCGGACGGGCAACTGCTCGGCCGGAACGGGCTGCGCCCCGTGCTCGGCGCAGTACACGATGGGAATGGGCGTGCCCCAGTAACGCTGACGGCTGACCAGCCAGTCGCGCAGGCGGTAGGTGGTCTTGGCCTGCGCCACCCCCCGCGCTTCCAGCCGCTCGACCACGTGGGCGATGCTCGCCTTGCCGCCGGGCAGGCCGTCGAACTCGCCCGAGTTCACGATCAATCCCTCGCCCGCGTAGCTCGTCTCGGCGCCACTCGGGTCCATCGCTTCCCCACCCTCAGGCCGGATCACCTCCTTGATGGGCAGCCCGAACTTGCGCGCAAACTGGAAGTCGCGCTCGTCGTGGGCGGGCACGGCCATGATCGACCCCGTCCCGTAGGTCACCAGCACGTAGTCCGCGACCCAGATGGGCAGCGGCTGGCCGCTGACGGGGTGGGTGGCGTAGCTGCCGGTAAAGACGCCCGTCTTCTCGCCCACGTCCTGCTGGCGCTCCACGTCCGTCTTGCGGCCCGCCGCCTCGACATAGGCGCGCACGGCCTCCGCCTGCTCGGGGGTGGTCAGCGCCTCCACCTTGGCATGCTCGGGCGCCAGCACCAGGAAGGTCGCGCCCAGCAGGGTGTCGGGGCGGGTGGTAAAGACGGTCTCGGGTCCGGCGGGGGTGGGGAAGGTGACCTCCGCGCCCACCGACTTGCCGATCCAGTTGGTCTGCATCAGCCGCACGCGCTCGGGCATGTCGGTTCCCGAGAAATCCAGCAGTTCGTCGGCGTAGTCGGTGATTTTCAGGTACCACTGGCTCAGGTTGCGGCGCTCGACCGGGGTGCCGCAGCGCTCGCAGGCGCCGTCCACGACCTGCTCGTTGGCCAGCACAGTCTGGTCTTTGGGGCACCAGTTCACCAGCCCGCCTTTTTTGTAGGCCAGGCCGCGCCGGAAGAACTCGGTGAAAAACCACTGGTTCCAGCGGTAGTACTCGGGGTCACAGGTGGCAAAGCGGCGGCTCCAGTCGATCATGGTGCCCATGCGCCGGAACTGTCCGGTCATGTGCTCGATGTTCGAATAGGTCCAGGTCGCCGGGTTCAGGCCGTGCTTGATCGCCGCGTTCTCGGCGGGCAGCCCGAAAGCGTCGAAGCCCATCGGAAAAAAGACGTTGTACCCGCGCATCCGCATCCAGCGGGCGCGGGCGTCGGGCGCCACGTTGGCGTACCAGTGGCCGATGTGCAGGTTGCCACTGGGGTACGGAAACATCGTCAGGGCGTAGTGCTTGGTTTTGGCCGGGTCCTCGCGGAAGGTGTACAGCCCGTCTTGCTCCCAGGCCTCCTGCCACTTCGGCTCGATGGCGTGCGGGTTGTAGCGCTCGGCGCGCGGTTCCTGAATCTCGATTCTGGTCATGGAAGGCTCCTTGAAAGCAAAAAATCGCCCCGGCCTGCAACAGCCGGGGACGGGCACGCGGAAGCCGTTGGGCTAGGCGAGTCGTCCCCGGGTGGCAAGCGCAGAGCGGATCATGGAAGACAGTGTAAAGGACTGGCGCGGCGAGAGAAAGGGAGGGTCCATCAGCCGCCCAGCTCCGCCACCATGTCCACCCGGTCCAGGCCCGGCCCGTACCCGCCTGGCACCCGCCCCACCTCGCGGAAGCCGAAGCGGGCGAAGAAGGACGCGCTTTGCGGGGTGGTGTCCAGATGGGCCTCCCGCGCCCCCAGCTCCCGCAGCCGCTCCAGCCGGAAGGCCAGCAGCTTTGACCCGTAGCCCCGGCGGTGCGCCTCCCGCGCGACCATGCCCCAGCTCAGGCCCGCAGAACGTTCTGGCCGCGCCAGGTCCAGCCACACGCCGCCGCAGGCCACGACCCTTCCGGTATCTTCCAGCACGAAGTATTCGCCGAACTCGCCGGAGTCGAAAGGCTGACCCAGCCAGGTCTCGAACTCTGCGCGCTCATGCGGCGCGAAGAACCCGGGCACGTTCGAGTCGAAGAGGGCCAGGCAGGCTTCGCGGTCTGTGGACGTGAACGGGCGAACGGTATTCACGCGGCCAGCCTAAATCTTCCGCCCTCGACAGCAAAAGAGCCATCCGGTGAAATGGATGGCCCCCTACTGACTGCTGAACGCTGACGGCTGACGGCTCGGTCAGTACTGCCGCCCGAAGATCACCCGTTTGCCGTACGCGGCGGGTTTCCCGGTATGCACGCACACGCCGCCCTCCTCGCGCTCCGCGAAGAATTCCGCGTCGTCGAGGGGAATGTTGCGGATGGTCGCCTTGGTGTCGTCCTTGATCTGTTTCTCGCTCTCGGGGTCGCCGCAGTGGAAGGCCCGCACCCACTTCCCGGCCTCGATGGCGGCCTGAAACTCCTGGTAGGTGTCCACCGTGACGGTGTTGTCCAGCATGAAGCTCGTCGCGCGCTCCAGCAGCCAAGCCTGGATGCCGTCCAGCCGCGCCCGCATCCCCGAGACGGCTTCCTCGCGGGCCAGCGTCTCCTTCTCCTCGCTGTTGCGGTTTTTCACCACGACCACGCCCGCTTCCAGGTCGCGCGGGCCGAGTTCGATGCGGACGGGCACGCCCTTGAGTTCCCAGTCGTTGTACTTGAAGCCGTTCGTCACGCCGTCGCGCTTGTCCACCCGCACCGAGAGGCCCTGGGCGCGCAGCTCGGCGGCCAGCCGCTCGCCCTCGGCCACCATCTCGTCGAAGTTGTCCTTGCGGCCCACCGGGATCACCACGACCTGAATGGGTGCGATGTTAGGCGGCATGATCAGCCCGAAGTCGTCCCCGTGCGTCATGATGATCGCCCCGATGATGCGGCTGGAAATCGCCCAGGACGTGGTGTGCGCGTACTCTTCCCGCTGCTCGCGGGTCTGGAACTTCACGTCGAAGGCCCGGGAGAAGTTCTGCCCCAGGTAGTGCGAGGTCCCCGATTGCAGCGCCTTGCCGTCGCGCATCATCCCCTCGATGGAATAGGTGGCGACCGCGCCCGCAAACCGCTCGGAGGCCGTCTTCTCGCCGCGCACGACCGGCAGGGCCAGCACGTTGCGGCAGAACTCGTGGTACAGGTCGAGCTGCTGGCGGACTTCCGCGCGGGCTTCGGCCTCGTCGGCGTGGGCGGTGTGGCCCTCGTGCCAGTAGAACTCGCTCGTTCGCAAAAAGGCCTTGGTCCGCAGCTCGGCGCGGAACACGCTGCCCCACTGGTAGTGCAAGAAGGGAAGGTCCCGGTAGGAGTTCAGCCACCCCGCCCACATGTGCCCGATGATCGTCTCGCTGGTGGGGCGCAGGACGTAGGGTTCGCTCAGCTCCTCGGTGCCGATCTTGCTCACCGTGAACAGCTCGGGCGCGAAGCCCTCCACGTGGTCGGCTTCCTTGGTGATGAAGCCCATCGGGATCAGGGTGGGAAAGATCAGCGACTCGTGCCCGGTCGCCTTGAAACGGGTATCCAGCCAGCGCACGATGTTCTCCCACAGCGCCGAGCCGTAGGGCTTGACGACCATCGCGCCCGCCACGGGGCTGTTGTCCGCGAGGTCCGCTTTCTTGACGACCTCGTTGTACCAGTCGTTGAAATCCACGCTCTGGGGCGTGACGCCGTACTGCTGCGCCTTCTTGTCCTGCTTGCCCTGGTCCTGCCGGTGCTGCTCCTGTTTGCCGCCCGCCTTCGTCATGGGGGGCATGATAGCGGGCGGCCCCGGCCCGGCCGCATCTGCCGGGTGGCGGAGACCGGAGCAGGCGCGCCCGGCCAGATGGAGATTCCCCCAACGTTCGGTGACCGCTCTCTGCACCCGGCTGTCATCCCTCCGGCACCGGGCGGCAGCTAGGCTCTTCCCATGACCCAGAACGGTGCCGGAGAGATCACCAGCCACATCGAACAGGACCTTCGTCAGCGCCTGGAGGCCATGGGCGAGCACATGCAGGTCAAGGACGTGAACGGCGAGCACGTCGGAACGGTGGACCACGTCGAGGGCGACCAGCTCAAGCTGACGCGCACCGACAGCCCCGACGGCCAGCACCACTACGTCCCGCTCTCGCAGGTCGAGAGCATGGACGAGGTGGCCGTCTACCTCAACGTCGAGCGGAGCGCCGTCCAGTAGGGCGCCGCAGACCGGGGCCGGGCGGTGGGGAGACCTCGCCGCCCTTTGCCCTTCCCCTACTCTGGAACCGGTTCCAGACGGCGAGCCTGCGCCGTATGCTGGGGCTGTGCTGAGTCCCGATCTGGCCGCGCGGCTGCAAGCCGCCTCCCTCGACGACCGCGACGCCGAGACCTTCCGGCTGCGGCTGGAGCGCTACGGCCCCGACCTCGCGGAGAGCCTGCGCGCGGTGTACGGCGAGCAGGCAGGCGAGGTGCTGGACCGGCTGACGGAAGTCCTGCTGCACGCCTCCCAGGCCCGCCCGGCCGACCTGCGGCGGCTCGACGAGGCTCGCCTCCTCCGTCCCGACTGGCTGCAGGCGCCCGACATGATCGGGTACGTGGCCTACGCGGACCGCTTCGCCGGGACCCTGAGGGGCGTGGGCGAGCATCTGGACTACCTCCAGGGCCTGGGCGTGCGCTACTTGCACCTGATGCCGCTGCTCCGGCCCCGCGCGGGCGAGAACGACGGCGGCTACGCGGTGCAGGATTACCGCGCCGTGCGGGAGGACCTGGGCACGCTGGACGACCTCTCGGCCCTGGCGCGCGACCTGCGCGGGCGCGGGATCAGCCTGGTTCTCGACCTGGTGCTCAACCACGTCGCCCGCGAGCACGAGTGGGCCGTCAAGGCCCGCGCCGGGGAAGAAAAATACCGCGCCTACTTCCACCTCTTCCCCGACCGCACCCTGCCCGACGCCTACGAGCAGACGCTCCCCGAGGTCTTTCCCGACTTCGCGCCGGGCAACTTCACTTACGACGACGAGGCGCGGGCCTGGGTCTGGACCACCTTCAACCGCTACCAGTGGGACCTGAACTGGAGCAACCCGGACGTGTTTCTGGAGTTCGTGGACCTGATCTTGTACCTCGCCAACCGGGGGGTGGAGGTCTTCCGGCTGGACGCCATCGCCTTTCTGTGGAAGCGGCTCGGGACCAGCAGCCAGAACGAGCCGGAGGTCCACTGGCTCACCCGCGCCCTGCGCGCCGCCGCCCGGATCGTGGCGCCGGGGGTGGCCTTCAAGGCCGAGGCCATCGTGGCCCCGGCCGAGTTGATGGGGTATCTGGGGCGCGGCGTGCATCACGGGCGCGTGTCGGACATGGCCTACCACAACAGCCTGATGGTGCAGCTCTGGTCTTCGCTGGCGAGCCGCGACACCCGCCTGTTCGGGGAGGCGCTGCGGGCCTTTCCCGCCAAGCCCACCACCACGACCTGGGGCCTGTACGTGCGCTGCCACGACGACATCGGCTGGGCGATCTCCGACGAGGACGCCGCCCGCGCGGGGCTGACCGGAGAAGCGCACCGCCACTTTCTCTCGGACTTCTACAGCGGGGACTTTCCGGGGTCGTTCGCGCGTGGGCTGGTCTTTCAGCACAACCCGCAGACCGGGGACCGCCGCATCAGCGGCTCGGGCGCGAGCCTCGCCGGGCTGGAGGCCGCGCTGGAGGCGGGCGACCCCGGCCGGGTGGACGACGCCGTGGCCCGCTTGCTGCTGGCCCACGCGGTCGTGCTGGGCTTCGGCGGGGTGCCGCTGCTGTACATGGGCGACGAACTCGCGCTGCTCAACGACTACAGCTTTGCGCAGGTGCCCGAGCACGCCGCCGACAACCGCTGGGTCCACCGCCCCCGCATGGACTGGGCGCTGGCCGAACGGGTGCAGGCCGAGCCGGACTCGCCTGCCGGACGGGTGAACGCGGGGCTGCGCGCCCTGCTCCGTGCCCGGCAGGACACGCCGCATCTGCACGCCAGCGTCGAGAGCCGCCCCCTGCCCAGTCCCGACGGCCGGGTGCTGCTGCTGCGCCGCGACCATCCCCTCGGCGTGATGGTGCAGGTCTACAACTTCAGCGAGGAGACGGTGGCGCTGCCCGGCCACCTGCTGCGGGAACTCCTGGGAGACCACGCCGAGGACCGCCTGAGCGGCAGCACCTTCAGCCTGGACCGGCCCACCCTACGCCTGGGGGGCTACCGGGCGCTGTGGCTGCTGGGCGCGGAACTTCGCGGCTGACCCGTCCCGGGTCCTCCGCCCCAGCCCCCTTGTCCCGGCCCGGCGACCTCGCGTATAGTCTCCCCTTGGTCAAGTGGGGCAGGGCGACCAACGGCTTTCTCCGGAAAGCGGCCCGCACCCCAGACGGCACGCCTCCTCAGGAGCGCGGCCGGACTGCGAAGGAGGGCCACCATGCCCAAGATGAAGACGAAAAAGAGCGTGACCCGGCGCGTGAAGATCACGGCGTCCGGCAAGGTCATGGCGTTCAAGAGTGGCAAGCGCCACCAGAACACCGGCAAGAGCGGCGATGAGATTCGCGGCAAGGGCAAGGGCTTTGTCCTCGCCAAGAGCGAGTGGGCGCGCATGAAGCTCGCCCTTCCCTACAAGGGCGGTAAATAATGCCCCGCGTCAAGACCGGCATCGTCCGCCGCCGCCGCCACAAGAAGGTGCTCAAGCGCGCCAAGGGCTTCTGGGGCAGCCGCTCCAAGCAGTACCGCAACGCCTTCCAGACGCTGCTGAACGCCGCGACCTACGAGTACCGCGACCGCCGCAACAAGAAGCGCGACTTCCGCCGCCTGTGGGTCCAGCGCATCAACGCGGGCGCCCGCCTGCACGGCATGAACTACTCCACCTTCATCAACGGCCTGAAGCTCGCCGGGGTGGACCTCAACCGCAAGGTGCTGGCCGACCTCGCCGCCCGCGAACCCGAGGCCTTCAAGACCCTGGTCGACGCCGCCAAGAGCGCCCGCAACCAGTAAATCCCGCCCCGTCAACAAACCGCCTCCTGCTGGGGGCGGTTTTTTTGTGGTCTCCCGGGGGCCGGGCGACTCGGCAGGACCGGTCAAGGTCCGCCACTATCAGCCGGGCGTCCCGGTCGCTTACGCTGTAGCCCATGAGCGTGATCCTGGGCATCGACATCGGCGGCAGCGGCATCAAGGGAGCGCCCGTGGACACGCAGACGGGCACGCTGGTGGCCGAACGTCACCGCATCGCCACGCCGGAAGGCGCCCGGCCCGACGACGTGAAGGGCGTCGTGGCCGAGCTGGTGCAGCATTTCGGGCACGCGGGGCCGGTCGGCGTGACGTTCCCGGGCATCGTGCAGCGCGGCAAGACCCTCAGCGCGGCGAACGTGGACAAGGGCTGGATCGGCCTGGACGCCGACGCCCTCTTTACCGAGGCGACCGGGCGCGAGGTCCACCTCATCAACGACGCGGACGCGGCGGGCGTGGCCGAGGCCCGTTTCGGGGCCGGGGCGGGCGTGCCGGGCGTGGTGCTGGTGCTCACCTTCGGCACCGGGATCGGCAGCGCGCTGATCCACGACGGCCAGCTGGTGCCGAATACCGAACTCGGCCACCTGTGGCTCAAGGGGGACCGCCACGCCGAGAGCTGGGCGTCCGACCGCGCCCGCGAGCGCGACGACCTGAACTGGAAACAGTGGTCCAAGCGGGCAGGCACCTACCTTCAGCACCTCGAACTGCTGTTTTCCCCCGACCTGTTCGTGATCGGCGGCGGCGTGAGCAAGCGGGCCGACAAGTGGGGACCGCACCTCCAGCCCGAGCGGACCAAGCTGGTGCCCGCCACCCTTCAGAACGACGCGGGCATCGTGGGCGCGGCGATGATGGCGGCCCGGCCCGGCCAGGCGTCCTGAAACCATCGCCCGCCGCCTTGGCCTGACCGAGCCGACAGACGATGGGAACCGCCGCCCCACCCGGCCCGTAACGTGATCCGTATGGGCTTTCTCAAGCGGATGATGGTGGCAGCCGGGGTGGGCGGGGCACGGGTGGACGCGCAGGTTCACAACCCGGCGGTGCGGGTCGGTGAGGTGTTGCCGGGCGTGGTGGTCGTGCAGGGCGGCTCCTTGGAGCAGCGCATCGAGCGGCTGAACCTGGGCCTGGCGACCCGCTACAAGGCGGACGACCACTCCGTCACGCACACCCTGTTCACCCGGCCGGTGGTGTCGGCCTTCAGCATCGGGGCGGGCGAGCGGCGCGAATTTCCCTTTCAGCTGCCCATTCCGCAGGGCACGCCGCTGACGCTGCCCGGCACGGCGGTCTGGCTGGTCACCGACGCGGACATCGCGGGGGCGGCTGACCCCGGCGACACCGATCCGCTTCAGATTCTGCCCAGCCCCGAGATGGAGGCCGTCATCGGCGCCGCGCAGCGTCTGGGTTTCCGGCTGGCGGGCAGCGAGGTCGAGTCCCGCCACGGGCGGGTGGTGCAGGAACTCAGCTTCCGCCCTCCCGCCGGGCAATACCGCCTCACGGAGCTGGAGATGATGCTCTTTCCGGCGACCGGCGGGCTGGACGTGGTGTTGGAGGTCGACCGCCGCGCCACCGGCTTGGCCAGCCTGCTGACCGCCGAGTTCGAGCAGCGGGGCCGCTGGTTCGTGCCCGCCGCGCTGCTGGCCGCCGGACCGGACGCGGTGGCGCGCGAACTCGCCGTGCGGGTGCAGGCGCTGTCCTAGCAGGTGTTGTCCTGGCGGGTACCGTCCTGACAGGGCAGAATGCGCGTCATGTCCCCCGCGCCTGATCCCCACCTGCCCGAGCTGCTGACCTGCGACGTGCTGTTTACCGGGGTGGGCGGCGGGCACGCGCCGGGCGGCGTGGTCGTGTCGGGCGGCGTCGTGGCGGCGACCGGCGACCCCGCCGCGCTGCGGGCGAGCTTTCCGCACGCGCAGGAGCGCCGGGTGGGCGAGGTGATCGCGCCGCCGCCCGTGAACGCGCACACCCACCTCGACATGAGCGCCTACGCCTTCGAGCCGCTGCCTTACTTCCGCTGGCTGCCCGAGGTGGTGATCGCCCAGCGGGAGAAACGCGGCGTGGCAGGTGCGCTCGCCGGGGCCGACGAACTCGCGCGGCTGGGCGTGGGCGCGGTCGGGGACATCGTCTGGTCGCCCGAGGGGATGGAGGCGCTGCTGGCGCGCGAGGACCTGACCGGCGTGCTGTACTTCGAGGTGCTGGGCACCTTTCCCGCGAAGGCCGACGACATCTTTGCGGGGATGCGCGAACGGGTCGAGCGCTGGCGGCGGCTGGAGCGGCCCGGCGGCCTCCGGGTGGGCCTCACGCCGCACACGCCCTACACGGTCAGTGACCGCCTCATGCGGCTGGTGGGCGACTACGCGGCGGGCGAGGGCCTGCCCCTCCAGATTCACGTGGCCGAGCACCCCGCCGAGGGCGAGCTGTTCCGCACCGGAGGTGGCCCGCTGTGGGAACACCGCCTGCCCGCCCTCTACCCGGCCACCTTCGCGGAGGTGATCGGGCGCGCGCCGCAGCCGGAGCTGACGCCCGTGCGCTACCTGGACGAGCTGGGCGTGCTGGCGGCGCGGCCCACCCTGGTCCATATGGTGAACGTGACCCCGGAGGACATCGCCCGCACGGCGGCGGCCGGGTGCGCGGTCGTGAGCTGCCCGCGCTCGAACGCGCACCTGGGCTGCGGCACCTTCCCCTGGGCAGACTTCGTGGCGGCCGGAGTGGAGGTCGCGCTGGGCACCGACTCGGTCGCCAGCGGCGGCAGCCTGGACGTGCGGGAGGAGGTCGCGTTTGCCCGCGCGCTCTATCCCGGCCTCGATCCCCGCCTGATCGTGCGCGCCGCCGTCAAGGGGGGGCACCGGGTCACCGGCACCCGCACCCCGCAACTGCGCCGGGGTGACCCCTGGCACTCCCGCTTCGTGTGGCCGTCTGCTACACTGCCAGGGTTGCCCGTCACGCACCCCGACGTGACGGAGGAGGCGCAAACATGAAAAAAGACATCCACCCCAAGGCCGTCCCCACCAAGATCATCTACCAGGGCAAGGTCGTCATGGAGACCCTCAGCACCCGTCCCGAGATTCACGTGGACGTGTGGAGCGGCGTGCATCCCTTCTGGACCGGCGAGGAGCGCTTCGTCGACACCGAGGGCCGCGTCGACAAGTTCAACAAGCGCTTCGGCGACAGCTACCGCACCAAGAAGAAGTGATCGCCGCCCCGCCAGGGGCCGAGCGGAGCGAGAAGCGAAAAGACCCCCGGGCGGCCCGGGGGTCTTCTTCATGGGAGTGGCACCCGACAGGGCAGGGCGGTTTTCGTGGCCCGCTTCAGGGTGTCAGGGTGAAGGGGATGAGCTGTCCCTCGATCAGCCAGCGGTACGGCCCGGGCTTGAGGTGGGTCATCTTCGTGAAGGGGAAGCTGGGAAAGGTCAGCGTCTGCCCCGGCTGGATCAGAGCCGAGTTCAGCTCCTCGGTGCAGGCTCCGCCGCTGTTTTCGGGAATCACGCGGCCCATGCGGTCAGCCACGCGGACTGGGAGGCTCCCGCCGCAACTGTAGGTGAAGATGAGCGGTGCTCCGGTAGGATTTGTGACGCGGACCTGAAGGCGCGGCACGACCTGGTAAGGGTTTCTCGCGACCCGGATCGCCGCGAGGCTCACCGTGCGGGGCTGTACGTCGAACCGCACGCGGGGCGTTCGCTCGTGCTCGTAGGCGGATTCGACGAGCCTCTCCACGCCCGCCGCCCTCGCAACGGGCCGGAACACGCCCGCCGGGGCGTACACCGTCACGCGGTTCAGGGTCGTGTTCACCCGCACGGTCAGGTTGGGGCTGCGCCTCTTGAGGGCCTGCGCCGCTTCGACCAGCTGCATGCCGCTGTACTGCACTGGCTGGGCACCGCGCATGACTCCCGGCTGTCTCGCCCTGACCTTACGCCAGAAAGGGTCGGCCTGAAGCCAGCGCCGGGCTTGCTCCTCCCGGTCTGGATTTGTCAGGGCGGGAACCAACACCCTGGTCCCCTCGACCGGAACGAACGCCAGCCCCGCGAAACCGGGGACAGCCCGCGCGGCCCGCAGCAGGTGCGGCCACTGGTCCGGGGCCAGTTCGTCTACGCGGGACCGGCGTGCGCCGTGCCAGCAAGCAGAAAGGACATCAGCAGAAGGGCGCGGCACCTCATACGACGATGCTACCCAGCCGCCCTGACCCGTGCGTGACGGCGGGGCCTTCCCGTCCGTTCCGGGAGTGCCATACTTCCCCGCGTGCTGAAGTCCCCCTACCACGGCGGTCACCTGGAAGTCATCGTCGGTCCCATGTTCAGCGGCAAGAGCGAGGAGCTGATCCGGCGGGTGACCCGCGCCGTGATCGCCCGTCAACGGGTGGCGGTGTTCAAGCCTGCCCTGGACGACCGCTACCACGCCGCGCAGGTCGCCAGCCACGCCGGGCGCGCCATCGAGGCGCTGGCGGTGCAAGACGCGGCGGCCATCCGCGCGCACCTGCTGGGCGAAGGCGCGCTGCTGCCCGACCCCGGCCAGGCCCTGCCCGACCTGGTGGGCATCGACGAGGCGCAGTTTTTCGGCCCTGAACTCGGGCCGCTGGTGCTGGAACTCGCGGGAGCGGGGGTGCGGGTGATTCTGGCCGGGCTGGACCTCGACTTCCGCGCCGAGCCGTTCGGCTGTATGCCCGACCTGCTGGCCCGCGCCGAGAGCGTGGAGAAACTGACCGCCATCTGCACCGTCTGCGGGGCGCCCGCCACCCGCTCGCAGCGCCTCATCGGGGGTCAGCCTGCCCGCTTCGACGACCCCGTGGTGCTGGTGGGCGCGCAGGAAGCCTACGAGGCCCGCTGCCGGGTGCATCACACGGTGCGGCGCTAAAGGCCCTGGCGGGGCTGAGGGTGGCAGGTGGGGGAAAGGCTGTGGCTTTTTGCGAAGAGGGGCGCCCCCCAGCGGGTTAAACTTCTTTCATCTTCAGCTGCCCTGGGGAAGGCCCCGAGGAGGTCAGACGGTGAATCCCGCCCCGCGCAGTCTGCCCCCGTCCGCCGAGCACACGGCCTGGGCCATGTCTCAGCGGCGGATGTTCGGTCTGGTCGCCTGGGTGGTCGCCTTTGCCTGCGCGGGCGGCCTGTGGATGCAGGCGCCCCGTTTCGATCCGCTGGACCGGGTGGCGCTGCCGGTGCTGGGCCTCACGTTGCTGGGGCTGCATCTCGCGCTGGCGCTGGGCCGGCTGCGCATGCGGGTGGCGATCAATGTCGGCTACGGGCTGGCGACCCTGTACCTGCTGCTGGCGCTGCGGCAGCAGTTTCAGGTGTTCGCGCCGCAGGCGCACACCCTCAGTCCCAGCACCTACTGGTTTACGGTGCTGTACGCCGTGGCCTTTTTGCTCTATCCGCCCCGGCTGGCGGGCGTGATTGCCGGGGGCGTTTACCTGCTCACGCTGGCGCTGTGCCTCGTTCACCTGCTGGGACCGGGCGCGGGCGAGCTGCGGCTGGCCGCCTCGACCGCGCAGTTTTTGCTGGTGGGTGTGGTGATGATCATCGTGCAGGCGACGTTCGGCATGCAGCGCGTGCAGCTGCTCGCCGCGCGCGAGGCCGCCTACCGCGACGCCCTGACCGGCCTCGCCAACCGCCGGGCCGCCGAAGAACGCCTCTCGGTGCTGGCGGACGGCAGCCAGGCCTTCACGTTGGTGCTGTTCGACCTCGACCATTTCAAGGCGGTCAACGACACCTTCGGCCACGCGGTGGGGGACCAGGTGCTGCGGGGGGTGGCCCGCGCGGCCCAGGAAAGCCTGCCGCTGGGAGGCCACGCGGCCCGCTGGGGCGGCGAGGAGTTTCTCCTGATCCTGCCCCCGCTGAGCACCCGGCAGCTGCGCGCCACGCTGGATACGCTGCGCTCGCGCCTGAGCGCCGGGCGGCACGGGCCGGTGACGGGCGTGACCGCCAGCTTCGGGGTGGCGTCCGCGCGGCCGGGAGAGCATCCCGACGCCGTGCTCACCCGCGCCGACGCCGCGATGTACGCCGCCAAGCAGCGCGGCCGCGACGACGTTCACCACGCCGACCCCTCCTCCACCACGCCCGGGGTACCGGGGCAGCTGGCTGAAGACTGACCCGGGGGGGGGCAGAGAGAAGAGGCAGGCGGGGTCAGGCGGTGCTGCGCACGATCAGGCGGGGTTCGAAGCGGCGGGCGCGCGGCGGCCCCCGGTGCCCGCTCAGCCGGGTCAGCAGCAGCCCGGCGGCCTCGAAGCCCATCTGCTCGACCGGCTGGTGCAGGGTGGTCAGGCCGCGCGCCGCCGCCCAGGGCTGGTCGTCGAAGCCGATGATCCGCAGGTCCTGGCCGGGTTCCAGGCCCCGGCTGCGCGCCTCGTCGAGCAGGGCGCCTGCCAGCAGGTCGGCCGAGGCGAAGACCGTGCAGGGAAACTCGGCGGCGTCCAGCAGCGTGACGGCGGCGTTGCGCGCGGCCAGCGCGTCGAAACTGGCGTTGTACTCGGCGCGCACGGTGCGCCCGGCGGCCGCCAGCGCCTCCAGGAATCCGGCGCGGCGCTCCTCGAAGACGCGGGTGGTGAACAGCTGGTCGAGTTCGGTCTCGACCCAGATCGCGTACAGGTCGCCCGGCAGCCGCGCCGCGTACTCGCCCGCCAGGCGCCCGCCCCGCACGTTGTCCATGTAGGCGCAGTCCACGCCCTCGGCGTGCGCGTCGACCAGCACGGTGGGCTGCTGGGTCCGCAGCCGCCGTTCCCGCAGCAGCGCCGTGAGGTTGTAGGTGGCCATCACCAGCCCGTCGGCCTGGTAGGCCAGGGTGTGCGACCCCAGGTAGCGCTCCAGCCGCGAACGGTCGAGCAGCGGAAAGATCGCCACGTCGTAGCGGGCCTCCAGAAAGGCGCTTTCCAGCCCGTCGAGCAGCCGCACGTAAAACTCGGTGGTCACCACCGGCAGCAGCACGCTGATGGTGTAGCTCTTGCCGCCCGCGATGCGCCGGGCGTGGGGATTGGGCGTGTAGTCGAGGTCGGCGATGGCCCGCAGGACCGTCTCGCGGGTGGCGCCCCGCACGGCGGCGTGGTTGTTGAGCACCCGCGACACCGTGCCGACGCCCACGCCCGCCTGCCGGGCGACATCCTGAATGGTGGGTTTACGCATACACAAAGCTCCAGGGAGGTCGGCGGGCCTTCAAGCGCTGTGCCGCCCGGACCTCTGTAAGCCTCACCATAGCGCGCGGCGTGAAAGCGCGTTTCCGCACAAGGGCCGCCCCGGGTAAGGAGGGGGGGACAATCCGGCCCCGCCCCCCCGCCTAGACTCCGGGAGAACGGGCCAGACCGCTTTTCCCGTCTTCCCAGGAGGCCTCCCCGCATGTCCAAACCCACCCCCCTGCTCGCGGCCCTGGCGCTGGCTGCTGTGCTGATTCCGGCGGCGGCCCTGCGCGCCGGGCAGGCCCAGTCCACCCAAGCACAGTCCAGCCAAGCACAGTCCAGCCAGGCGCAGGCCAGCCCGGCACAGTCCGGCCAGACCCGCGCGGCACCGGCCCCCGCGAACCTCGCCCCCACCGCGTCCCCGGCCCGGCCGCTGCTCAACGTGCAGGGCGCGGGCGTGGTCGCCGTGCCGCCCGGCGCGACTGAGACGAGCGCGGTCATGATCCTCCGCAACCCGGGCGCGCAGCCCGTGGTCCTGACCGGCGCGCAGACGGCCGTCGCCGGGCACGCCATGCTGATGACCACCCGCCGCGACGCCCAGGGCCGCAGCGGCATGAGCGCCGTGAAGACCCTGACGGTGCCCGCGCGCGGCACCCTGCGCTTGGAGCCGTCGGGCGACCACCTGATGCTGATGGGCCTCAAGCGTACCCTCAAGGTCGGGGAGACGGTCCGCCTGACCCTGCGGGTGCGCGGCGGTCCGCCGCTGGTGGTGAACGCCGTGGTTCGCAAGCCCTGAGTCTTTCCCCGAAAGGACAAGCCGTGACCGATCTGCCCGCCCCCGCTGCCTCCTCGCCCGCCGCCCGGCCCTGGTACGTGTCGGCGCTGTTTGCCGTGCTGGCGGTGGGGCTGGTGCTGGGGGGAGCCTGGGTCTACGCCCGCGTCCGCAGTCCCTTTCCCTACTACGGCACGGCCTACACGCCGCCCCTCCCCGCCCAGCCTTTTGGCGGCACCGACGAGGAGGGGCGGCCCTGGAGCTTTCAGCCGGGCGGCGCGGCCGGGGGCGAGGGCCGCACCACCGCGCTCTTTTTCGGCTTCACCCACTGCCCCAACATCTGTCCACTGAGCCTGGCGTATCTGGAAAAGGCGCGTCAGGCGCTGCCTCCCGCCCAGCGCGAGCGGCTGGACATCGTGCTGGTCAGCGTGGACCCGGACCGCGACACGCCCGCGCGCCTGAAGTCCTACGTCGAGTTTTTCGGGGACGCGACCGGCGTGCGGGTGCCCGAACCCGCGCTGGCGAAGGTGGCCCGCGACTACGGGGTGGCCTACCAGAGGGCCGACATGAAAGGCCCGCAGGACTACCAGATCAACCACACGACCGCCACGTACCTGATCGACGCCTCGGGCCGCCTGCGGGTGCTGTGGGACTACACCCAGCTCACCCAGGTGGACCGGGTGGTGCGCGACCTCACGCACGTCATGGAGAACCCCCAGCGATGACCCCTCCCCCCGACCTGAACCCCGGCCTGCTCGACCTGCTGGCCCTGCGCTTCGATCCGCTGGTGTGGCTGCCGGTCCTCGCCGTGACCGGGCTGTACTTCTGGCACTTTCTGCGCGCCCGCCGCAACCCGGAAGGCCGCAGGAGCTGGCCCGCCTGGAAGGCCGTGCTGTTCGGCCTCGGCATGGCGCTGCTGATCCTGGTCACCCAGTCGGCGGCGACCACCCTGACGCTGAACAGCATGGCGCTGTACATGGGCCGCCTGATGGTCCTGGCCGAGATCGTGCCGCCGCTGCTGGTGCTGGGGCTGCCGCGAGTCCACATCGACCCGCGCCGCCCGCTGGGGCGGGTGCTGGGCGTGCTGCTCGACCCCTGGGTGGCGCTGGCGGTCTGGACGGCCGTGATCGTCTTCTGGAACGTGCCCGCCGGGTTCAACGCCTCGGTGGTCACCAACACGGCCTCGGCGCTGCTGCCCGCGCTGTACCTGCTGAGCAGCCTGCTGGTCTGGGGGGTGGTGCTGCGGCCCCTGCCCAGCGTGCAGCCTGCCGGGATCGGTTCGCGCGGCTGGTTCGGCTTTATCGCCGCCCTGCCGATGATGGCGGTCGCCGCCGTGTGGCTCTACTCACGCCAGGTGCTGTACACGCCCTACGTGTCCGCGCTGTGCCTGTGGGACCTGACCCCGCTGCAAAACCAGCAGATCAGCGGCCTGATCATGATGCTGGCCGGACTGCCCGCCCTGGCGCTGGCGCTGGTGCAGCTGATGGCCTGGCTGATCCAGCTCGCCGACAGCGGCACCCAGCCGCCCGCCGCGCGGGGGTAGGGGGCAGCCAACCCTAAGCTGCCAGCAGGGGCAGAAGCTCTGGCTCTTCTGCCCCTGCTGTTTTTCGGCTGGCGACTGAAGGCTGACTGCTCCCCTCAGCCCCGCGCCGCCCGCTGCTGCCGCACAAAGTCCAGAAACTCGGCCTGCTCCAGCGTGTTCACGACCTGCGCCGGGGTCAGCCCGGCCTTGCGGGCCATCAATACGCCGTAGCGGGTGTCCCCCAGCCCGGCGGGCACGTGGGCGTCGGTGTTCACCGCGAAGGTCAGGCGCGCTCTCCAGCGCAGGGCGTCCCGCCAGTCGAGGTCGAGGCGGTAGGGATTGGCGTTGATCTCGACCACCGTCCCGTTGGCCTCGCAGGCGGCCAGCACGGCGTCCAGGTCGAGCGCGTAGCCGGGGCGGCGCAGCAGCAGCCGTCCGGTGGGATGCCCCAGGACCGTGACCAGCGGGTGCGAGGCGGCCCGGATCAGCCGCTCGGTCTGCCGCGCCGGGTCGAGGGTAAAGAGGCTGTGGACGCTGGCGACCACGTAGTCGAGGCTCAGCAGGTCCTCGTCGGGGTAGTCGAGCGAGCCGTCGCCTAGGATGTCCACCTCGGCTCCGGCCAGGATCGGCAGGCCCGCGCGCTGGAGTTCGCGGATTTCCCGAACGTAGGCCCGCAGCCGCTCCAGGCTCAGGCCATTGGCGTAGCTCGCCGCCCGCGAGTGGTCCCCGGTACCCAGGAAGCTGTGGCCCAGCCGCCGCGTCTCCGCCACCATCTCCGGCAGGCTCGCCGCCCCGTCCGACCAGGTGGAGTGGGTGTGCAGCAGGCCCCGCAGGTCGCCCACCATGATGAGCTGCTCCGGCGGCGGCAGCGTCTCCCACACGGCGTCGTGCTCGGGGTCGCGGTACTCGGCGGGGCGCAGGGCGAGGCCCAGCTCGCGCGCCACGTCCGCCTCACCCGGGGTGGCGAGAACCTCGCCGCCGCGCGTCAGCCCCCGCCCGCTGAGGTCAAAGCCCCTGGCCTTCGCCTCGGCCCGCAGCCCCTCGCGGTAGTCGGTGCTCCCGCCCATCATCAGGTCGAGTGCTCCGCGAGCCTGGGCCGGGGCGTGGGCGATCTCGACGGGGACGCCGTCCACCCGGCCCGCCAGCAGCGGTTTGCCCTCCACTGGGGCGAGGTCCTCGACCCGGCCTGTCAGCCGCGCGGCCACCTCCCCGGCGGTCCCGGTCACCGTCAGACGGGCGGTCCGCACCGTCTCCAGGCCCCGGCGCACGTCCCCGGCGGGGCGCGGCTCCAGACCCGCGAGCGCCCCCGCGAGCGCCTCCACCACGTCCAGCCCGGTCGAGAGGTGCTGGCGTTCCTGCGCCCCCAGCGCGAACTCGACCGCCTCCAGCATCGCGCCTGCACTTTTCGGCCCGAAGCCTTTCAGGGCGGCCACCCGCCCGTCCCGTGCCGCCTCGCGCAGCCCCTCCAGCGAGTCGATTCCGGCGTCCCACAGGGCGCGGATCTTTTTCGGCCCCAGCCCGCGCACCCGGAACAGCCCCAGCACGCCCGGCGGCACCTGGCTGGCGGCGTCCTCCAGCGGCCCGAAGCTGCCCGTCTGGGCGTAGGCGAGCAGGTCGGCGGCGATCCCCTTGCCGATTTTGGGCACGCCCGCGAAATCCGAGGCGAGCAGCTCCGCCGCGTCCGTGTCCAGCGCCTCCAGGCTGCGCGCCGCGCCTCGGTAGGCGTTCGCCCGGAAGGCTTCCTGGCCCAGCAGGTCGAGCAGATCGGCGGTGGTTTTGAGCACCCCGATCAGGGACTTGCGCGTGACCTCACTCACGGCGCACCCGCCCCGCGTAGGTCACCACGCGCCCGCCTGCCGCCGCGATCTGCGCCAGCGCGTCCCCGAAGCGGAAGCCCACCTCGCCCGGCGCGTGCGCGTCCGAGCCGAGCACGAACGGGATGCCGCGCGCCGCCGCCTCCCGCACCAGCTCGGGCGCAGGGTACGCCTCGGCCACCGGCTTTCGCCAGCCCGCCGTGTTGAAGTCGAGAGCGAGGTCCAGTCCCGCCACCACGTCGAGCACCCGCCGCAAGGCCGAGCCGTCAGGGTCACGGTGCCCGAACTTCTTGGGCAGGTCGAGGTGGCCGATGGCGTCGAACAGCCCGGTCCGCGCCGCCCCCTCCACCAGCGCCGCGTAGTGGCGGTAGATCCCGCCCAGGTCGCGCTCCCCGTATTCGGCCACGTACTCGGGATTGTCGAAGCCCCAGGCGCCGATGTAATGCACGCTGCCGATCACGTAGTCCCAGTCGTGCGCCGCGAGAAGGCGCTCCACGAAGCGCTCGGTGCCGGGGTGAAAGTCCGCCTCCAGCCCCAGCCGCACGTCGAGCCGCCCGGCAAACTCGGCCTGCACCCCCCGCACGGTGTCCACGTACTCGGCCAGTTGGCCCAGCCGCATCCGCCACCCCGCGTCGTACCACGCGGGCATCGGCATATGGTCGGTGAAGCACAGCCCGGCCAGGCCCGCGTCCAGCGCCGCCTGCGCGTACTCGCGCGGATGCCCGGTCGCGTGGTTGCACAGCGGCGTGTGCAGGTGAGAATCGAACAGAGGGGGCAGGGTCATGGGAGACAGGGTAGAGCCTGCGGGCTGGGGGAAGCGGCGCGCGGGGAGGCCGGACGCAGCGAAAGCCCTACCGCGCCCCGCGCACCGCCGCCCGCGTTCTGAGTCTTCCGCCCAGCACATGCAGCACCAGCCCCCCGAACACCAGCGCGGCCCCCAGCGCCTTGAGGGCGGGAAAGCCCTCACGGTAGACGGCGGCGCTCGCCAGCATCCCGAACACGGGGACCAGCAGCGAGAGGGGCGCGACGCGGGCCGCCCCGTGCCGCTGAATCAGCAGGCTCCAGATCCCGAAGCCCAGCACGGTGTTGCCCAGGCCCATAAAGAGGACCGCCGCCCAGAACGCGGGGCCGGAGGAGCTCAGCGTGTGCGCCACCGCCTCCCACCCGGCCGTAAGACCCGCCAGCAGCGTCAGCGGCAGCGGCGCGATCAGGCTGCTCCAGATCACCAGCGCGAAGACGTTGGCCCCGCCGGACGCCCGGACCAGCAGGTTGCTGATCGCCCACCCCAGCGCCGCGACCAGCGTCAGCCCCAGCCCCAGCCCCGTCACGTCCCCGCCCGCCGAGGCGCCGATCAGGCCCATGCCGCCAAAGGCCAGGGTCATCCCCAGCAGCTGCGGCGGCGTGATGGGTTCGCCCAGGAAGCGCGCGGCCAGCAGCGCGGTGAAAAACGCCTGCGTCTGCATCAGCAGCGAGGCCACGCCCGCGCTCATGCCGAGCTGCACGGCCAGATACAGCAACCCGAACTGCACCACGCCCACCGCCAGGCCGTAGCCCCACAGGATGCGCGCCGGAACCTGGGGGCGCGGCACGAACAGCACGGCGGGAAAGGCCGCCACCGCGAAGCGCAGCGCGGCGACCAGCAGCGGCGAGGCGTCCGCCACCGACCACTTGATCACCACGAAATTCACCCCCCAGACGAAGGTGATCAGCAGCGCCAGCAGCAGGCTCCGGAGGGGCAGGGGGGCGGCGGGAGGCACCGCCGGAGTGTACGCTCCTCCGGCGGTGGATGTGCGGCGAGCCGGGACGGGGAAGGGCCAGGCCGCGCTGCATCTTTACTCGCCCGCTGCGTATACTCATGCTCTATGACGAAGGCCGCCCGCCCCCGCAAGAGTCCTGCCTCCGCAGCCGTCAAGGCGCCGGAGCCTGTGCCCACGCCGACTGCCCCGGCGCATAATTCTGCCCTCCTGACCCCCGAGACCCTGCCTGCTCCCGTGATGGCCGGGCGCGACTTCCTGAGCAACCTCGACATGACGCCTCAGGAGTTGCGGGTGGTGCTCGACACCGCCCACTCCATGCGCCGGGGCGAGTGGCGCGGGGTCAAGCCTCTGGCGGGCCTCAGCCTGGCGCTGGTGTTCGAGAAGGCCAGTCTGCGCACCCGCACGACCTTCGACGTGGGCATGTACCAGCTCGGCGGGCACGCGATCACCCTCAGCAACCAGGAGATCGGCCTGGGCACCCGCGAGCGCGTCAGCGACGTGGCGCGCAACCTGGAGCGCTGGGTCGACGGGGTGATGGGCCGGGTCTACCTCCAGCAGACGCTGCACGAACTGGCCGACCACGCTTCCATCCCGGTCATCAATGGCCTGTCCGACATGCTGCACCCCGCGCAACTGCTGGCCGACTACCAGACCATCGAGGCGGAGTTCGGCAGTGACCTGCGCGGGCGGCGGGTCGTGTACATCGGGGATGGCAACAACCTCGCCAACAGCCACATCCACCTGGGCATCCTGACCGGGACCGACGTGACGGTCGTGACCCCGGTCGGCTACGAACCCAACGGCTCGGTGCTGATGGACGCCGTGAAACGCGGCGCCAACGTGACCCTGACCAGCGACCTGGGGGCCGTGGAGGGCGCCGACGTGCTGTACACCGACGTGTGGATCAGCATGGGCCAGGAGGCCGAGGCCGACATGCGCCGCCGCGCCTTCCGGGGCTATCAGGTCACGCCCGCCATGCTGGAAACCATCGCCCCGCACGGTATTTTCCTGCACTGCCTCCCGGCCCACTACGGCGAGGAGACGGTGCCGGAAGCGACCGAGCACCCCAAGTCGCGCGTCTTCGATCAGGCCGAGAACCGCCTGCACGCGCAAAAGGCGCTGCTGTACCACCTGATGGGGGAGATGCGGCCACGGTGGTAGGGGGACGGGCATGAGCCGTGTGGTCCTGCGTTCCCTGGAACTGGCCGACGCGCCCGCCTTGACCGCGTACCGCAACCATCCCGACGTTGCCCGGTATCAGGGCTGGAGGCTGCCGTACTCCCTGGAGGAGGCCGAAGCCCTGATCAGCGCCATGCGGAACCGCGTCCCCGGACAGGAGGGCTGGACGCAGCTGGCCCTTGCCGACGCGCTCAGCGGGGAACTGCTGGGGGACTTCGCCGTACGCGGCGAGGGCGAACAGGCCGAGATCGGCGTTACTCTCGCTCCGCAGGCGCAGGGGCGAGGCCTGGCGCTGGAAGGCCTGTGCCGGCTGCTGGCGCAACTGTTCGGTTCGCCTGGACTGCGCCGCGTCTACGCCAGCATCGACCCGCGCAATCGCCGCGCCGCATCGCTGCTCTCCAGGGCAGGGTTCCGGCATGAAGGTACCACCCTGGCAAGTTATCTGCACCGGGGCCAGTGGACAGATGAGGCGACCTATGCTCTGTTGGCTCACGAGTGGAGCGCGCACCACACCCAGGAGAACCCCAGCCCATGACGTCCCAGATTTTTATCGACGGAGAAGCCGGAACCACCGGCCTGCAAATCCGCGCCCGCCTGGAGGGCCGAGGCGACCTCCATCTCCTGAGCATCGACCCCGCCCGCCGCAAGGACCCGGAAGCCCGCCGCGAGCTGCTGAACAGCGCCGATGTCGCCATCTTGTGCCTCCACGACGACGTGGCGCGCGAGGCGGTGGCGATGATCGAGAATCCCCAGACGCGCGTGCTGGACGCCAGCAGCGCCCACCGCACCGCAGCAGACTGGGCCTACGGCTTTCCCGAACTCACCGCCGGGAGCCGGGAGGAGCTTCGCGCCGCCCGCCTTGTCAGCAACCCGGGCTGCTACGCGACCGGGGCGATTGCGCTGCTGCGCCCGCTGACCGACGCGGGGCTGCTGCCGCCCGACTCCCCGCTCAGCGTGCAGGGCTTCTCCGGCTACTCGGGCGGGGGCCGCGCGCTGGTGGACGCCCACGAGGGGCGGGCCAATCCCGGTGAACCCCGTCACCCGATGGCCGGGCCGTTCAAGAGCTACGCCCTGGGCCTGACGCACAAGCACCAGCCCGAGATGGCCGTTCACGGCGGGCTGAAGCATGCGCCGCTCTTTACCCCCCACGTCGGCGGCTGGCGGCAGGGGATGCTGGTGCAGCTTCCGCTGCATCTGGGGCCGCTGGGCGTGACGGCGGCGCGGCTGCACGAGGCCCTGGCCGACCACTACGCCGGGGAACGCTTCGTCCGCGTCATGCCTTTCGAGGACGGCCAGCCCGCCGACCCCATCCTCGACCCGCGGGCGCTCAACGGCACCAATGAGCTGGAACTGTTCGTCTACGCCAGCCCGGGCGGCGAACATGCCCTGCTCGTCTCACGGCTCGACAATCTCGGCAAGGGGGCCAGCGGCGCCGCCGTGCAGAACCTCGACGTGATGCTGGGGCTGGAGGGGGCCGGGCACGACTACCGGGTGCCGGAAGGGGTGTAGGCCAGGCTCCGTCCAAAGGGGGATGAGGTGGGCTGGGGCGCCGTTCTAGCGTGGAAGCATGCGCCTCAAGGGACTTGTGATGCTCGGCGTTCTGGGGCTGCTCGGAATGCTGGCCGCGCCTTTTTTCCAGTTCCTCTTCCAGCCGCGTTACCGGGTCGAGACTGTGTGGCAGGCGCCCGGAGCGTTCCATCCGCTGCGGGGAGCGCGGCTTCAGGGGGTCGCGGAATACGGCGGCTACGGGCCGAACCGGATGGACTTCGACCGCTTTCTGGAGGTTCGGTGCGGCGGCCTCCCTGGACGGGGTTGGCGTCTCCCTGGAACTTCGACGGGCCGCGAACCCGCCTCCGAGGCGATCTGGACCCGGCCCGGCTTCGAGGTCATCTGGGAAGCCGACGCCCTGCGCCTGCGTCTTCCCGGCCGAGTGCTGCGCTTCGGCGACCCCGGGACGGTGCGCGAACTCGTGGTGCCTGCCCAGGATTTCGTGAGCCTGCGCGGCTGCCGCTGAGTCGCTTGAACTTCAGTCCGCCGCCACGTGCGACGTGACCTGAATCTCGCCGTACACGCCGTCCTGCTCGGCGCTGAAACTGCCCTCCTTGACGCCTTCGAGCAGCGCCGCGAAGTAGGTCGTGCGCTCGCCCCAGTCCTGGGCGGGAATGCCCCGGAAGGTAAAGGTCCGCAACCGGCCCCCGAAGGCCCGCAGCGCGCCCAGCGCGTCTGCCAGGGTCAGGCGGTCGCGCGCGAGCAACGGCACCTCGACCTGCCGCACGGCGCTTTGCGCGGCCCGCACCAGCCGCGCCAGGCTGCCCTGCGGATTGGGGCGGCGTTCGCGGCGCGGCAGCTCCAGCGGGGCCGGGCGGGCGGGCAACAGGCCCTCGCGTTCGCGGCGGCGGGCCGCCAGAAAGTCCACCAGCGCGCCCAGTTCGGCCAGCGCTTCCACTCCCTCCACCACGTCGTCGAGGGGGTCGTCGGCGAAGTCGTCGGGGTCGAGGTCGTCCGGCCCAGGCTGGGGCAGCAGCAACCGGGCCTTGAGGGCGATCACGTTCGCCAGGGCGGGCAGCGCTTCCGGGTGCGCCTCAAAGCTCCCGGCCAGTGTCCCCGCCCAGGCCAGCACCTCGCGCGTCAGCGTCAGCAGCGGCACTTCCCCCGGCGCCACCCGCCCCGCCCGCAGCGCCGAGGCCAGCTCCGAAAGCGTCCCCTCGAAGGCGGGCAGCTGAACGGCGAATCCCGCCAGGGAAGGTGGGGGAGGAGCCGCGAGGATGGTCACCCCCCCACTCCACAACCCGCACCCCACGGCCCACTGCCCGCCTCCATCAGCGCTTCAGGAACCCGACCTTCTCGCGCACTTCCTCGATCACCGGGCGGGCGATCGCGCGGGCTTCCTTCGCGCCCTGCTCCAGCGCGCCCCGCACCCGGTCGGGGTCGGCGCGCAAGTCGGCGGCCCGCTCCTGAATGGGCGTCAGCTCGCGGCGCACACCCTCCATCAGCAGCTTCTTGCAGTCCACGCAGCCGATTCCGGCGGTGCGGCAGCCCTGGTACACCGTCTCGATGGTCGGCAGGTCGGAAAAGAGCTTGTGGTAGTCCCCGATCAGGCACTTGTCGGGGTCGCCGGGGTCGGTGCGGCGCACCCGCGCGGGATCGGTGGGCGCCACCCGGATTTTTTGCCAGATCGAGTCGAGCGGTTCCAGAATCCCCAGGGTGCTCGTCTCGCCCTTGCTCTTGCCCATCTTGCCGTGGCCGTCCACGCCGGGAATCCGCAGGGCGTCTTTGGCATACACGGCCTGCGGCTCGGGAAACGTCTCGCCGTAGAGGTGGTTGAACTTGCGGGCGATCTCGCGCGTCAGCTCGATGTGCTGGGTCTGGTCCTCGCCCACCGGCACGGTGTCCGCCTTGTACAGCAGGATGTCGGCGGCCATCAGCACCGGGTACATCAGCAGGCCCGCCGGGACACTCTCCAGCTCGGCGGACTTGTCCTTGTACTGGGTCATGCGCTCCAGCTCGCCCACCGGGGTCAGCGAGGTGAAGATCCAGTTCAGCTCGAAATGCTCGGGCACCTGCGACTGCGCGAAAAAGACCACCTTGTCCGGATCGAGGCCCACCGCGAAGTTCGCCACCGCCATCTCGAAGGTCCGCTCGGCCAGCCGGGAGGGGTCGTGGGACGCCGGGTTGGTGATCGCGTGCAGGTCCACCACGCAGTACAGCGAGTTCTTGCCGTACTGCTCGCCCAGCCGCACATAGTTCTTCATGGCCCCGAAGAGGTTGCCGATATGGGGGTCCCCGGTCGGCTGGATTCCTGAAAACACGCGCGGCATAACCCGCCGATTCTAACGGCCCGGCGCCTCTCCCCGTCCAACCCGCTGGCCGTGGGGGGCCACGCCAAAGAGGCGGCCCCTCCCAGCTGGGAAAGGCCGCCCCGGAAAAAGGGGGATGCTCAGCGGTCGCTGGTGCCCCCGGGGGTGGCGGGAGCGGCGCTGCCCTCACCGCTCTCCGCCGCCGTGTCCGCATCCGGCGTGGTCGCGGGCGCCCCGGCAGCGTCGGCGGGGGCGCCGGTGTCCGTCCCCTCCCCGGCCTTCGGCTGGGTCGCGGGGGGGGGCGCGGCGGCGGCGACCCGCTTTTGCTGCGCGTCGAGCACCTTCTGGAGGTTGTTGACCGGCTTGAGGGTCTCGACCTGCTTGGCGACGTAGGCCTGACCCGCCTCCTGCTTCTTGGTGGCGAGCACCTGCTGGCGAATCTGCTCGCGCACGGCCGACAGCGGCTGCACGGCGGCGCGCTGGAGGTCGGTCACGTAGGCGACCACGAAGCGGTCTCCCACCTTCACCACGTCGCTGAGGCTGCCCTCTCCGGCGGAGCGCAGGTTCTGGGCGGTGAAGACGGCCGCCTCGACGGCCGGGTCCAGCGGACCGGGGGCGTCGGGCGTGCCGGGCGCGACCTGACCGCGCTCGCTGACGGTGCCTCCGGCCTTGCCCGCCGCGGCCGTGAAGCTGCCCTGGCCGTTCCAGCCCTGCCGGAACGCCTGCGCCGCCGCCCGGTCCGCGAAGCTCGCCTCGGCGACGGTGCCGCCTGCGGGCGTCTGGAACTGCTCGCGGTTTTGCTGGTAGTAGGCCTGGATATCGGCGTCGGTCACCTTCACGTCACGCGCTCCGTAGGCGGCCAACCCCTGCGCGATGTCCTGGCGGGTGCCGGTCAGCGCCAGCTCCTCGCGCCCGGCGATGGTGGGCGCGGCGTAGCTCTGGATCAGTCCAGTCACGACCTGCGGCTTGAGCAGGCCGTTGACCAGCTGCGCGGCCTGCTCGGGCGGCACCTGACCCAGCAGCCCGGCAAACTGCTGGTTTTGCACGACCTGCGACACCACGTCCGAATAAGGGATGGTCTGCCCGGCGACCGTGGCGACAGCCGGGTTCTCGGTCTTCCAGTTGGGGTCGAGCACCTCGATCTTGAGGTCCTTTTCCAGCCCGGTCAGCCAGCGCTCGACGGCGGCGTTCTTCTTCTGCTCGTTCACGGCGGTGACGGCCTCGGCCTTGGCCTGCTCGAAGGGCCGCACGCCGGGCGCCAGGAAGCGCTCGACCTTGACGATGTAGAACTTGCCGCCGCTCTCGACCACGTCCGTCACGCCGCCCCCGGTCAGGGCAAAGGCGGCCGCGCCGACCTCCCCGGGCAGGGCGACCTGCGCGACCGGGCGGGGAGCGCCGTTCTCGATGGGTCCCAGCGCCCCGCCCCGGTCCTTGAACTCCGTGCTGTTCGCCGAGGCCAGAGCCGCGAAGTCCGCGCCGCCCTTGACCTCGGCGAGCAGGCGCTCGGCTTTGGCCTTGTCGCCCACCACGATCTGGCGGCCCACGATGCGGGCGTCGGTCTGAAAGCCCTCCGGGTTGAGGTCGTAGTGCAGCCGCGCCTCGGCGTCGGTGGCCGGCTGGGCGGTCTTCTTGATCTCCTCGATCTTGCGGTCCACGGCCAGCTGGTCGCGGGTGCGGCGGCGGAACTCGGCGTCGGTCAGCCCCACCCCCTGCAAGGCGTCGGTCCAGGCTTTGGTCTCGGTGAGCTGGTTGGCCTCGCGGACCTTCTGCACCTCGGCGTTCACGTCGGCGCGGCTCACGTCGATGTCCCCGGCGGCCTGCGTCAGCAGCACCTGGCGGGCCTGCTGGGCGACCACGTAGGTCTTGAAGTCGTCGGCCAGCACGCCGCTCTCGGCGCTGGTCAGGACCGGATTGCTGCGGCGCAGGGCCTCCAGCTCCTCCACCGTCACGGTCTGGCCGTTGACCTTCAGGGCGGGCGTGCCCTGCTGGCGGTTTCCAAAGAGCGAGCCGACATCCGGCGTGAACTGGTAGGCCATGCCGACCACCAGCATGAGTGCGAGAACGCCCAGCAGGACGTTCACGACCTTTTTGTTCTTCACTTGATCTCCTTCCGGCAAAGTGCTACGTTACCTGAGCTTTGCGCTCGTAGCTCAGGTGGATAGAGCGTTGGCCTCCGGAGCCAAAGGCCACAGGTTCGAGTCCTGTCGAGCGCACCACCAACCCGCAAGACGCCACCCTCTGGGGTGGTGTTTTTGCTGTGCTGCCCGCGAACGCGGGGGGAGGGGGCAGGCTCTCGGAGGCGCACACGGGCGATTCTAGCACGCTGTCTCAAGGCGGCATGAAGGAAAAAAACCTGACCTGGCGCGGGTTTTCCGCCGCTTTCTCATCTGCCGGGGCGAGCGAGCACGCCGGCCCCGGCACGCTAGGCTGGGGCCCATGAAGCTCCTGTCTTTGCTTGAGCGCCTGCCCGGCAGCTACGCTGGCCCCACCCAGCCCGAACCCGGCCCGCATGGGCTGATCGGCGTGGGCGAGGGCGCCCTGGCCGCGCACCTCGCCGCGACCCTGATTCCCGGGACGCTCACCCGCAGCGGCACCCAGTTCGTGGTGTCCAGCGCCGACGCCGCCGACGCCGCCCGCGACTACGCCGATCTGGCCGAGGTGGCGGGCGCCGCCGTGCGCCGGGTCAGCACGGGCGGCGCCGTGGACGACGTGGACGTGCTGGTGCCCGGCGGAGTCCTGACGGCCTACCACGCCGCGCAGTACCTCGCCCACGCTTCGGGCCACGCTGACCAGGCCGCCGACGCCGAGACGCTGCTGGCGGAGCTGCGCGGCCGCTGCTCGCCGGGAGTGGAAGACGGCAACCCCGCCCGTGACCTGGCCTGGACCCTCTGGGGCCGCCTGCCGCTGCTGCTGGCCGCCCCGGACGCCGAGGCGCTGCCGCACGCCTGGCAGGCGCTGCTCGCCCGGGTGGGCAAGACCCTGTCGGTCCCGGTCCTGGGTGACCCGCTCGCGCTGGTGACTGGCGCGTTCGAGGCCCAGCACGAGAAGGGCGACGCCAAGGTGGCCCTGCTGCTGGGCGACCCCGACCCCGCCCTCCTGATCGCCCGCGAGGTGCTCGACTCGCGCATCGACGAGGTGGTGGCGGTGCCGTACCCGGAGGGCGTCAACCCCGCGCACCCCGGCGGCTACGCGGCGCAACTCGCCCTGTGGTACTTCGGGGCCTGGGTCGCCGCCTACCTGGCCGAGCGCTACGGCCTGGACGCGGGCGACCTGCCGGTGCTCACCCGCGCCCAGGCCGTGCTCGCGGGCGAGTCAGGCCCCGATACCCTCACGCTGGGGGGCGCCGGTGGGGAGGGGGGGCGCCCACCCCGCTTTGACCGCGAAACGCCCGAAGACGACCTGGACGCCTCCGATCGGGAAGAAGACTTCGACGAGGACCTGGACGAGGACCGCGAGGAACCCTGAAGCGGGGCCGGGGGGCCGCGCCGCGCCCCGGCTGCCCCCAGCAACAACCGGTCAGGAGTCGGGACGACCCGGCTGAGGACGGACCCCGAACTGAAGGGCAAAGCCGGGCAGATGCCTTCCGATGTACAGAAGCAGCGCGTGGATGAAGACTACCACGCCCAGCATCTCCATCAGCTCCTCGAATCCGATGCTCAGCGCTGAGACAAAGCCCAGATCACCGAAGCGCGAATCGGTGTAGCCCTGCACCAGCTCCATCCCGAGAGCGGCGCCAACATACAGGCCGCCCGCCAGGACGAAGCGCCAGCGGATGGGCGCAGGCAGATGCGCCAGAAACCGGATGGAGCCGAGCAAGATCAGCAGCACTGCCAGCGCGTAGGGCACCACCCAGGCGAACCTGAGGACGCCGTCGAAGTCCATCAGGCGGCGCATCGGCGCGATGGTGTTGTCGTGCAGCCGCGCGATCTCGTCGACCGACAGGTACAGAAAGACGGCCGCGAAAAAGCCCCAGTAGACCGCGAACCGGTCGGCCGTCTGCCGCTTGGCCAGCGCGACGGCGCCCAGAATCAGGGCGCTGAACAGCAGCAGTCCTCCCGAAAAGGCCGAGGGCAGATTCGCTTCGCCGTTGGCGTCGAACATGACGAGCAGCCAGTCGCGCATGAAGAAGTCCGGCAGAAAGAAGTGGGCCGCCTGCGCCACGATATTGATCAACGCCAGGCCGAGGGCGGTCCAGCCGAGCAGGCGGGTCACCCGGCGCGGGGACAGCCAGAGGTGAACCGCCGTCGCCGGGGGCGCAGCCGGAGCGTCGGAGGTGCTCGCGGTGGGCCGGACCTCACCGACCTGAAGCGGCCTGCGTTCGGTCATGAGCGGGGGGTCCCTCCGGCGACCCGGCGCGCCGCCGGAGCCGGGCAGAGAGCGGGCGCGGCGGCCAGGCTCGGAACGTTGACCGGGAACACCTTCTTGAACCTGGGCATAGCAGCAGCTTAGAAAAGTCTCAGCTAAGCAAACGTTGCCGCAGAGTAAAAGCCGTTGTTGCCTGTGGGGAAGGGGTTGAAGTTGCCCTCCGCCCTGCCCGCGCCGTCATGCCTGGGTCAGTCGGCGGCGGCCAGCTCCCTTTCGCCCGGCGCCAGACTGTCTCCGGCGAGGCCCAGCAGGTGCCGGACGGCGGCGTTCCAGCCGGGGTCGTCCAGCACGCGGTAAAGGTGCGCCCACTGCCAGCGGCGGTAGGCGTCGGCGGCCGCTTCCAGCCGCTCGGCGTCGGCCGCCGGGTCAGCCAGGGGCGCGGGCGGCAGGCCGAGGTGAGCGCGCCCCAGGGCGCCTTCCAGCTCGGCCAGGGTCTTGGGACCCAGCGCAAAGGCCACCCGGCCACCCTCCAGCCAGCGGGTCAGGCTGGCCTCGTCGGGCAGGGCGTAGAGGATCAGCTCGCCGCCGGGGTGAGGCTGGCCGGGCGCGACCAGGGTGAGGCCGGGCACCTGATCGCGCAGGTACGCGGCGACCGGCCCGTCGGCGTAGGCGCTCGCCCCGGCGCGCAGGTGGCGCGTCGCCTCGCGCGGGTCGAGGCGGGGCACGGCGGGCGCGGTCTGCTCCCCGCTGGCCAGCCCCAGGCGTGCGGGGGCGCGCAGCGCCTGGCCGTGCAGTTCCAGCCGGGCCTGCCCGCGCCACTCGCTGCTGACGAGGTGGGTGGCGAGGTCATGCTCGCCAGACGCGGCCTGCGCCTCACCGTGCTTGACCCCGCGCAGCGCCCCGACCTGAAATTGCAGGCTGTCGCCGCGTTTGCCCACCAGCCGGGGCGCCGTCAGCGGCTCGCGCACATGCCACAGCGGCGGGGTATGGCCGGTGCCGAAGGGTTCAAAGGCCGCCGCCTGGGCCACCAGCTCTGCGGTCGCGCCCAGGGTCGGCAGCGGCGCGTCAAGCCGCCACTCGGGGACCGGAGGCGGAAACTGCCGGGCGTAGGCGTGCAGCCGCTCGCGCAGGGCCGGAAAATTCTCCCCGGGCAGTGCGAACCCGGCGGCGCCCGGGTGCCCGCCGTAGCGCGTCAGCAGGTCCTCGCTGTAGCGCAGGCCCCCCACCGCGCTGATGCCGGGGGTGCTGCGCACCGACCCCTTGCCCTGCGCGACCACGTACACCGGTTTGTGAAAGGCCTCGACCAGCTTGCTCGCCACGATGCCCATCACACCCACGTGCCAGTCCGGCCGCGTCACCACGATGGCCGGGTCACGGGGGTCGGCCAGCGCCAGGGCTTCTTGGTACATGCGGTCTTGCAGGCCGCGGCGCTCCTGGTTGCGCGTTTCCAGGTAGGCGGTAAGGGTGCGCGCCTCGTGCTCGCTGGAAGTGGTCAGCAGCCGCAGCGCCAGGTCGGCCTCGCCCAGCCGGCCGGCCGCGTTGATCAGCGGCGCGAGCAAGAACGCCACGTCCCGCGCTGTGGGCCGCCCGACTTTCCGGGCGTCCAGCAGGGCGCGCACGCCCGGCAGCGTGGAGGTGGCGAGCGCCTCTAGCCCGGCGCGCACCAGCGCCCGGTTCTCGCCGATCAGGGGCGCCACGTCGGCCACCGTGCCCAGGGTCGCCAGTCCCGCCAGCTCGCGCGGCTCGGGCAGGCCCAGCGCCTCACGCACGGCCCACAGCAGGTGGTAGGCGACTCCCGCCCCGGTCAGGTTGTGCAGCTCGGGGTCGTACCCGGTGGTCAGGTGCGGGTGGACCACCAGGCAGTCGGGGAAGTTCGGACCGGGCGCGTGGTGGTCAGTCACGATCACTTCCGTGCCGCGTGCCAGCAGCGCGCGGACCTCCTTCAGGTTGGTGACCCCGCAGTCCACCGTCACCAGCAGGTCACAGGCGGCGGCGTGCTCCTCGACTCGGTCAGGGTGAATGCCGTAGCCCTCGTTGAGCCGGTGGGGAATGAAGCCGTGGACCTCGGCGCCCAGCTCGCGCAGCCCCAGCACCAGCGTGGCGGTGGCGGTCACGCCGTCGGCGTCGTAGTCGCCGTGAATCCGCAGCCGTTTGTTCGCGCGGATGGCCGCGACCAGCCGCCGGGCCGCCTCGTGCAGCGCGGGGTTGGGGGTCAGCGCCAGCGGGGGGTCGAGGTGCGCCGGGGTCAGGCCACGGGCAGAGAGGACCTGCGCGAGCGGCGGCGAGACCCGCCAGGTCCGCATGCTCTCCAGCAGCGCCTCGCGGCTGGCCGGGGGAGCCAGCAGCCAGCGGGCTTCGGGGCGGGCGGGGAGCCGGCTCACGCGCTCTCCCGGACGCTCGGCCCCAGCTCGGCTGCGCCCGTCGGCCGCTCGGACGCGGAGGGCCCGGCGGCGGGCACAGCCGGGGAGAGGGTCCCCAGCCGGGCCTGCAAGGCGGCGCTCAGGCGGCCTTCCAGCCGGTCACGTTCGCGGGCCACCCGGCGGGAGCGCTGCCCGGCCTGCCACAGCGGGGGGAGCAGCAGCAGGGCCGCGTAGGCAGCCCCGAGACCCATGAAGAGCGCGACCGCGCCCCCCAGCGGCAGCAGCAGCTCAGCCCGTCCCAGCGGCAGCGGCAACCGGACCCGGCCGGGGTTTTCCAGCGCGACCAGCAGCAGGTAGGCCCCCAGCGCCAGCAGCAAGAGCACCTGGAGAAACTGCACGAGTCGCATGGCCACAGTCTAGCGCCGCTCCCGCCGCCCGCATCCTGGGTAGGCACGAAAAAAAGGCCCCACGGTGGGGGCCTCTTTTGCCAGGGGCGAAGATCAGAAGTAGAACTTCAGACCGGCCTTGACGGCGGGGACAAAGCCGCGCGCGCCAGTGTCGGCGGTGTTCTGGAGGGCGCCGGTCCCCTTGTTGCTGAGGTAGTAGCGGCCGCTGCCTTCCACGAACGCCGAGATGCTGTTGGTGATCTGGAAGTCCGCGCCGATCAGCCCGTTGACGTAGGTGTCGGTGGTGTTGGTGTTCGTGTTCGCCGCGCGGCTGTCGCTGCTCGTCAGACCCAGGCCCAGGCCCGCGTAGGGCTGGATGTTCGAGCCGGTGTCGAAGTTGTAGGTGGCGTTCACGTCCGCCGAGATGGCGTTGAAGCCGGGCTGGTACTCGGCCGAGACGCGGGCGCCGAAGGGGCCGACGACCGAGGTGCTGCCGACCATGCCGCCGAAGCTGGCGCAGAAGCTGACCTCGCGGCCGTTGCTGTTGGGCACGAAGCAGTTGCCGCTCGTCGCGCCGACGCTCACGCCGGCGTACAGGTTGCCCCGGGCGCTGTCGGTGGCCGGAGCCACGTCACCGATGATGACCGTGGTGGGCGCGGGGGTCGTGGTGACCGTGCCGGTGGTGTCGGTCGCGGGGGGCGTGACCACCGCCGCCGTGCCCGCGGGGCCAGCAGGACCCTGGGGACCCGCAGGACCGGCCGGACCCTGGGGACCGGCGGGGATGTTGCGGATGGCCGCTTCCAGCGCGTCGATCCGGGCGGTCAGCGCGGCGGTGTCGGCCCCGGCGGTGCCGGTCGTGCCCAGCGCGTTGATGCGCTCTTCCAGGGCGGCGATGCGCGCCTGCTGCTCGGCGCTGAGGCGCTCGAGGTCAGTCACGCGTGTGCTGATGGCGGCCAGCTCGGTGCTGACTTCCTGCATGCCGCGCGTGATGGTCGCCAGATCCGTCTGCGACAGGGTGCTGCTGCCGATCGCGCCGCTCTGGAGCAGGCGGTAGAAAATCAGGGCCGCTTCGTAGCGGGTCAGGTTCTGGTTGCCGCGGAAGGTGCCGTCGGGGTACCCCTGAATCAGGCCGCGCTGCACGATCACGTCGACGGCGTCCTTGGCCCAGTGCCCGGCGGGCACGTCGGTAAAGGTGACGACCTGGGCGGGAACCGCGCTGGTGGTGGTTGCCGGGGCGGCAGGCGCCGTGGGGGTGGCGGGCGTGGCCGGGGTGGTCTGGGCGCTGGCAGCGCCGAGGCTCAGGGCCAGGGTGGACGCGATGATCAGGGACTTACGCATGAGGTTCTCCTTTGTTCGCCCAGGCACGGCGGCGCCGTCCTGATGCATGGTCACACCGTAGGCAGGCCACGTGAGCGTCCTGTGAATTGTAGTCTTGGAACGTTCCCCAAACGTGCCAGATTCTTCTCAAAATCCCCAAGCCCTCTTTGTAATGAGTACAATCTAAGAAGAGAGGGTTTTTAAATGAGTTGCTGCTCTCTCGTGCCAGCAGCCTAAAACCCCTTTAGAATGAGAAAGCTGTCTCATGGTTCAGGCTTCAAACTCATGAGAAAAGGCTCATGCCCCCTCAGCGGGGCCGTTCGGGGGAGCGCTGCAGGGTTCTGCGGCCCGTTGCCGAGCGGGCTGGGCCAGAGGGACCAGGAGAGCGGCAGACTCCCCCTCTATACTCGCGCGCATGACCCAGATTCACGTCCGTGCCCAGCCTGGCGACGTTGCCGAATATGTCCTGCTGCCGGGTGATCCCCAGCGCGCGCGCCATATCGCGGAGACGTATCTGGAAGACGCAGTGCTGTACACCGAGCACCGCCAACTGCTGGGGTTCACGGGGACCTACCGGGGCGTGCGGATCAGCGTGCAGACCACCGGCATGGGGTGCCCCAGCGCCGCCATCGTGACCGAGGAACTCGCGCGCCTGGGCGCCCGGACGCTGATCCGGGTGGGCACCCTGGGCGGCGCGACGCCCGCCGTGCAGCCTGCCGACCTGGTGATCGCTACCGCCGCCGTCCCGAACGACGGCACCACCCGGCAACTGCTGGGGGGCGCGCCCTACGCCCCCGCCGCCAGCTTCGAGGTCGTGGAGGCGGCGGTCGGAGCGGCCCGCGCGCAGGGGTGGGCACACCACGTCGGGCTGGTGATGACCGAGGACGCCTTTTACGCCAGTACGCCCGAGCACGCCCGGCTGTGGGCCTCGCGCGGGGTGCTGGGGTTCGAGATGGAGGCCAGCGCGATCTTTCTGGTTGCGGCCCAGCACGGGCTGAGGGCCGGGTGCCTGACCGCGTGCAGCAACGACATCGGGGACCCCCAGCTTGTGCCGGACGGGGTGCTCGCCTCGGGGGTCGACCGCATGGTGCGGGTGGCGCTCGGCGCCGTGGCGGCGCTCGCCGGGCGCTGAGACGGTCCCCCCGGCTACCTCCTCCACCTACTGCGTCCCGCCTCCCTCTTCCTGCGCGCGGCCCGTGTCAGGATTGGCCCATGACGATGCTCGACGAGATCGACTTCCAACACCTGCAACTCGACCAGCACGGCCCGCTCGCGGTGCTGACAGTCAACCGGCCGGGGGCGCTCAACGCGCTGAATGCCGATACCCTCAGCGAGCTGTCGCAGGCGACCGAGGCCGTCATCGAGAACCCCGAGATCGGCGCGCTGATCATCACCGGGGGAGGCGACCGGGCCTTTGTGGCGGGGGCGGATATCTCTGAACTCGCGCAGCTGGGGGACGTGTACGCCGGGCGCGAGCTGGCGCTGGCCGGGCAGGACGTGATGCAGACCATCGCCAACCTGCCGATCCCGGTGATCGCGGCCGTCAACGGCTTCGCGCTGGGGGGCGGCCTGGAACTCGCGCTGGCCTGCGACGTGCGGGTGGCGTCCCCGCGCGCCAAGCTGGGCCTGCCGGAGGTCACGCTGGGCCTGATTCCGGGGTTCGGCGGCACCCAGCGTCTGGCGCGGCTGATCGGGCCGGGCCGGGCGCTGGACCTGATGCTCACCGCCCGCCAGGTCGGGGCCGAGGAGGCGTTGGCGCTGGGGCTGGTGAACTACGTCGCCGACGATCCCCTCCAAAAGGCGCGCGAGGTGGCCGAGCAGATGGTGAAAAACGCGCCCATCGCCCTCTCGCTGGTCAAGGAAGCCGTGCGCCGCGGGATGGACACCAGCCTGGAAGCCGGGCTGGAGGTCGAGGCCGACCTCTTCGGGATGCTGGTCGCGACCCAGGACTTCCGGGAAGGGACCTCGGCGTTCCTGGCCAAGCGCCGCGCGGAGTTCAAGGGTGAGTAGCCTGTGAACGGGGCGGGGGCGGCGGGCGCCGCGGGTCTGCCCAATCAGACGGTGCAGGAGGGAGAGGCGGTGGGCGAGTCCAAGTTCACGCTGAACGTGGCCGACGGAACCGTGCGGGACGTGGAGGGGCGTCACGGCGAGGCGGAAGCCGCCCCGCTGGAGCAGGCGCCCAGCGCGGGCCGGGTCGTGGAGTTCACCACCCCGCGCGCCAAGCTGATCGCGGAGGCGCACGGGGCAATCTCGGCGGACCTGGCCGACTATCCGCGCGCGCTGGCCGCCTACGAGGCGCTGCGCGGGGACCCCGAGGCGCTGGCCCACTGGGACATGGCGAACTACGTGACCATGCGCAAGCTGGGCTACAACGACCACGGGCGCGTCCACGCCTTTATCACGGGCGCGGCCAGCATGGCGATCACCGAGCTGTTGCTGGAAGCCGGGGTGCGGCCCGACATCATCGAATCGGGGGTGGGAGACGCCGAGGACGTGTTTCTGGCGGTGATCCTGGGCACCATGCTGCACGACATCGGCAACCAGATTCACCGGGTGGGCCACGAGGGCCACGGGGTGGCGCTGGCGCTGCCGATTCTCGACCGCATTCTGGGGCCGCTCTACGCCGACCCCTTCAAGCGGGTCAAGGTGCGCTCGTTTATTCTGGGGGCGATCAACTGCCACGACCTGAATCCGCCGCCCTTGACACTGGAAGGCGGCATCACGGCGGTCGCGGACGGCACCGACATCACCAAGGGGCGCGGGCGCAAGGCCTTTGCGCTGGGCAGCGTGGACATCCACTCCATCAGTGCGCTGGCGGTCGATCAGGTCGTGATCGAGCGCGGGCGGGACAAGCCGGTGCTGATCAGCGTGACCATGAACAACTCCGGCGGCATCTTTCAGGTCGAGGAGGTGCTGGCGCCCAAGGTGATCCGCACCCCCATGCAGCCCTACGTCGAGCTGTGCGCCTCCACCCGTGAGGACGGCGACGAGCAGATCCTGCGCCGGGTGCGGCTGGACGGCGACCATTTCGTGATGGACCTCGAGGACGGCGAGCGGATTGTCGCCCCGGTGCAAGACCGGCCCAAGCGGGTGGCCGGAGCCGTGATCGAGGCGCTGGGCCTGGACACCGAGCGGCGCTGAGCGCGCCCCGCCCCACAGAACCGGGGCGGCGCAGGGTCCGGGGCGGGGCGGCTGAGCCGTGGCCTGCCCCGGCGCGCCCCCGGCCGAGTGTGCCCGGCATTCACCCGCCCGGCTCCAGGCTTCCCTACACTGCCCGGTGTGATGAAGCTGTGGGGAGTGGGTCTTTCGGCCGCCGCCTTGCTGGGCGGCGCGCTCGCCATGGGTCTGGCGACCGAGGGCGGGGACAGGCTCGCGCCGGGCCTGCGGGTGGCGGGCGTGGACGTGGGGGGCCTGAGCCAAGATCAGGCGCTGGCGGCGCTCTCGGCGCGTGCGGCGACCCCGCCCCGGGTGACGGTGCAGGCGGGCGAGCGCCGCTGGACGGTGGAAGCCTCGCGCCTGGGCTGGCAGGCCGACGCGCGGGCGAGTTTGGAAGCGGCCCGGCGCGCCACCCAGAACCGCTCGTTGGTGCAGCGGGTGCGGGGGCTGGTGGGCCAGGCCCCGGTGCAGGAGCTGCCCCTGGTCACGCGGGTGGACCCGGCGGCGGCCCGCGCGGCGCTGGGGCGCCTGACGGCCGAATTGAACACCCAGCCCCGCGACGCGGCCATCGTCTTCGACAAGGCCAGCAAGCGGTTCGTGGTGACACCCGACGCGCCGGGCCGCCGGGCCGACGCGCCCGCCGCCGCCGCCCGCTACGCCGCCGACCCCGCGCTGACCACCCTGAGCCTGCCCGTGACCGAGTGGAAGGCGCGGTACACCGCCGCTGCCCTGCGCCCGCACGCCGAGCGCGGCAACGCGCTGATGCGCCCCTTCACGGTGCGGCTGGAGGGCACCGACCGCCGCGCGGGGCTGACGGCACTTCAGGTGGCCAACCTCTACTGGGTCCGTCCCGGCGGCATCGAACCCGACGAACAGACCCTGCGCGCAGCGTTTGACCGCCTGACGGCCCAGCTGGACCGCCCGGCGCAGAATGCCCGCTTCACTGGCCAGGGCGGCAAGCTGGTCAAGGTGGCCGAGCGGGCCGGGCGCGTCACGGCCCGCCCGGCGGCGCTGGCGGCCTTTCGCAAGGCGGTGCTGGACCCGGCAACCCGTTCGGCCGCGCTGCCGGGCAAGGTCAGCCGCCCGACCCTCACGCTGGCCGAGCTGCCCGACCCTGCCGGGCTGAAGCTGATCGCCAGTGGCAAGAGCACCTATTTCGGCAGCAGCCCCGAGCGGCGGGTCAACGTCGCCAACGCGGCGGCCCGCATCCACGGGATGGTCGTGCCCGCCGGGGAAGACTTCAGCTTCCTGACGGCGCTGGGCAGCATCACGTCCGAGAACGGCTTTGTGGGCGGCCTGATCATCAGCGGGGGGCGCACGGTGGACGGGCTGGGTGGGGGCGTGTGCCAGGTGTCCACCACCGTCTTCCGGGCGCTGTACCAGGCCGGGCTGCCGGTCGTGGAGCGCCACCAGCACTCCTACCGGGTGGGCTACTACGAGCCGCAGGTGGGTTTCGAGGCTGCCGTCTACGACCCCGGCCTCGACCTGCGGCTGAACAACGACACCAGGGCGCCCATCTTTATCAAGACCCTGAACGACGAGGCGAACAGCACGCTGGAGGTGCAGGTCTGGGGGATCAAGCCCCAGCGCCAGGTCACGGTCAGCCCCGCCACCATCCTGGCGCGCACGCCGCACCCGCCCGCCCAGTACGTCTTCAACCCCAACCTGCCTGCCGGGGCCGTGCGGCAGGTGGACTGGGCGCAAGACGGCTACCAGCTGCACATCACCCGCACGATCAAGGACGCGGCGGGCACCCGCACCGATCAGGTGGACACCGTGTACAAGCCCTGGCGCGCGGTGTTCGAGACCGGCCCGCGCGGCTGAGCCGGCGCGGGGAGGCCGCCGTCCGGTCAGCGGGGCCTCACGTCCCCGTCAGGCCCGCCGGGTAGAACGGGACCTATGAGACGCCTGTCGCCGCTGCTGCCCCTGACTGCCCTCGCGCTTGCCGGACTCGCGGGCGCCCAGTCGGCCCCGTCCCTCCCGGCGCCGACCGGGGTGACCTGGACGCTGACGGGCCTGACCGACGGGGGCAGGCTGATCGCGCCCGAAGCGGGGGCGGCGCGCCCCACCCTGCGGCTTGACGGCCGGGTCGCGGCGGGCACCACCGGCTGCAACGTGTACCGCGCCCCCTACGCCCTGCGCGGCGACGTGCTGCGCTTCGGTAGCCTGGGAACCACCCGCCGGGCCTGTCCGGGCGGCGCGGGGGCGCTCGAAGCCCGCTTCGTGAACCTGCTGGAGGGGGTCACCCGCTACCGCCTCAGCGGGCCGGTGCTGACCCTTTTTGCAGGACAGGACGACCGGCTGGTCTTCTCGTCGGGCGGGGTGGTGGGGCAGAGCGGCGGGACCTCCTCATCCGCCCGCCCGGAGGCCAGCGTGAACCTGGACGGCAACTGGACCCTGACTGGCGGCACGGCCCTGCGCCCGCTGGCCGGAAACGCGCCCAGCCTGACCCTGACCCAGGGACGGGTGAGCGGCAGCGGCGGCTGCAACCGCCTGAGCGGCAGCGTCCGCGCCAGCGGCGACGCGCTGACCTTCGGGCCGCTCGCGGTCACCCGCATGGCCTGCGCCCCCGCCGTGAACGCCCAGGAGCAAACGTTCCTGACCGTGCTGGGCACGCCCGGGCTGCGGGTCAACGTGCAGGGGCTGGGGCTGACCCTGACCGTGCCGAGTGGCCCGCTGGCCGGACAGACGCTGGTGTTTCGCCGGGCGGGGCTGACCGGCGGCGCGGCCCTGCGCGACCCCACCCCCCCGGCGGCGCCCGCCCCGACCGCCCGCGACGGCCTCTACCGCCTGACCGGGGTCAACGGCCAGCCGGTCCCGCACACCCCTCAGCCGGTGACCCTCAGCCTGGAGGGCGCGCGCCTCGGCGGCAACGACGGCTGCAACAGCTTTGGCGGCGAGTACCGGCTGGTGGGCGGGCGGCTGAGCCTGACCGGCCCGCTGGTCGGCACCCTGCGCGCCTGCCCCGAGCCGGAGGCAGTCACCGGTCTCCAGGCGCTGCTGCGCGCCCGGCCCACCCTGACTGTCACGGCGGGCGGGCTGACCCTCCAGGCAGGGGGCCAGACCCTGACCTTCACCCGCACGGGCCGCTGAGTCAGAGCGTCCTGCCACATGGGTCGCCCGCCGAGAAATCTGCGGGCGACTTCCTCGGAAGTTTGAGCGTGGGGAGGTTCCTTTCTCCAGGCAGACGGCCCACGTCCGCCCACACCAGCAAGTCGCGCGCAAGAGGGCCTCTGCGGTGGGGCTGCGGAGCTTGTTTCGTGTGCAGACGAACAGAATGCGCTGGGGCCGCGCCTCGTCGCTCATGGGAGGCACCTTCTCAACTCCGGGTCCTCCCTACAGCGGCCTGCGAATCGCGGCGAAGATCAGCCCGAAGATCAGGCACAGCAGCACCAGCCCGATCAGGGAAGCGTCGAGGCTGAAGTCCGGGCGCAGCGCGTCGCCCGTGAGCTTGAACACGCCGTAGGGGGCAGTCCAGCCCAGTGCGAACAGTCCCGCGCGGCGCAGGTAGGGCCGGGTCGCCATCGCCTGCGGAAAGAGCCGGGCGGGCAGCAGCATGGCGGGCAGCAGCAGCAGTTGCGCCAGCCAGAACCACAGCGGCAAGTTGCCGAAGCCGTACTCGACCCCGGCGAACAGCACGTTCAGGGCCGCGATCATCAGGCCCGTCACGATTATGGAACGCAGCAGCGGATTCATCCCTGGCATGTTCGCACACGGGGCGCCGGGGCCTGGGAAGGGGGGGAGCCGCTTGTGAACCCGCGCTCCGGCCCCGCATCATGGCGGGATGACCGGTTCTTCTTCTCCTGACCCGCTGCACGGCGTCACCCTCCAGCGGGTCGTGGAGCGGCTCGAAGGGCGCTACGGCTGGGACGGGCTGGCGCGGCGGGTGCCCGTGCGCTGCTTTCAGCACGACCCCAGCGTGGCCTCCAGCCTCAAGTTCCTGCGCAAGACGCCCTGGGCGCGGGCGCGGGTGGAGGCGCTCTACGTCGAGATGGTGCGCGAGGAGCAGGAGACCTGAGCGCCGCTGGAGAACCTTTCGGCGTGGACCGTCAGCGCGGGGCAGCGGGCCGCCCGCTCAGCGTGACGCGGGTCACCTCGCCCGGCAGGCGCTCGGCCACGTACTGAAGCTGCTCCCCGCCCCGGCGCAGGAAGTCGGCGTACTCGTCCTCGTCGGCGTAGATGCCGTTTTCCCCACCTTCCGAGACGAAGCCTGCCGCCTGCAAGGCCGGAAACAGCGCCCGGGGCCGCCAGCCCGCCAGGGTGTACTGCTCCACCCGCGCCGAGCCTTCCCGGACCTCACGGCGGTAGCTGCGGCTCTGCGGGCAGGTGGGCGTGAACTCCGCCGGAAGGGGAGAGAGGCCCCAGACCCGCCCGGGCTGCTCGATGCAGTACAGCGGCCCGCGCCAGCGGCTCTCGCTGGCCCACCACACGCCCAGCCCCAGCGATAGGGCGGCGAGCAGGGCGAGAGCGGGCACGCGGGCGCCGCGCCGGGTCATTCCTGGCTGGTGATAAAGGGCAGGTTGCGGTCGAACTGCGCGCGGTCGAGGCCGTAGCCGTAGACGAAGGCGTCGGGGATGGTAAACCCGAGGTACTCGACGGGCACCTCGACCCGGCGGCGGCTGGGCTTGCTGAGCAGCGCGGCGACCTTGAGGCTGGCCGGGCCGCGCCCCTGGAGGTAGTGCAGCAGGTAGTTCATGGTGATGCCGGTGTCCACGATGTCCTCGACCAGCAGGACGTGGCGGCCACTGATCGGGAATTGCAGGTCCTTGACGAGCTTGACCTCACCGCTGGACTGCTTGGCGTCGCCGTAGCTGCTCGCCTGGAGAAAGTCGATGGTGCAGGGCATGTTCAGGGCGCGCACCAGGTCCGCGTGAAACAGAAAAGCGCCGTTGAGCACGCAGATCAGGTGCGGTTCTTTGCCCGCGTAGTCTTGCCGGATCTTGTGGCCGAGTTCCTGAATGCGGGCCTGGACCTGCTCGGAGGAGATCTGCACGGGGCCGTTGCCGGGGGCGAGGCTCATATGGGCGTCAGGCTAACACGCGCCCTTCTTGCCTGTGGCGCCTGCTCTCTGCCCCGTATACTCCGGCGCATGACGGCTTGGCCTGCCACCGACTTCGACCACGTTCCGGGCGTGCTGGGCCGCATCGTGCGCGAGCGGGCCGCCGACTACGCGGGCGCCGACCCGGGGCCGGGGGCCGCCCGGGAGCGCTCCGGCCGCTTTCGCGCGGCGCTGGCCGGAGGCGACCTCGCCCTGATCGCGGAGGTCAAGCGCGCCAGCCCCAGCCAGGGCGCCATCGCCCCGCTCGACCCCGCCGGGGCGGCGCGGGCCTACCAGGCGGGCGGGGCTGCCGCGCTGAGCGTGCTGACCGAACCGCGCCACTTCGGCGGCAGCCCGGAGGCGCTGCGGGCAGTGGTGGCGGCGGTCAGCCTGCCGGTCTTGCGCAAGGACTTCGTGGTGCACCCGGCGATGTTGCGTGAGGCCGCCGAGTGGGGCGCCTCGGCGGCGCTGCTGATGGTGAGCGTGCTGGGGGCGGCGACCGGCGCGTATCTGGAGGTGGCCCACAGGCTCGGCCTCGACGCGCTGGTGGAGGTCCACGACGAGGCCGAGCTAGAGATCGCGCTCGCGGCCGGGGCCGGGATCATCGGCGTGAACAACCGCGACCTGCGGAGCCTGGAGATCGACCTGGGGGTCAGCCCCCGTTTGATTCGCCGCGCCCGGGAAGCGGGGTTCACGGGCCTGCTGGTGGCCGAGAGCGGCTACCGCACCCCCGCCGAATTGGCGGACGTGCGTGGCCTGGCCGACGCGGTGCTGGTGGGCAGCAGCCTGGCCGGAAGCGGCGATCTGGAAGCAGCGACCCGCGCCCTGCTGACCCCTTGAGCGCAGCCCTCACCTTCCTGGGCACCGCCGACAGCAAGGGCGTGCCGCGCTTCTGGTGTGCCTGCCCGGTCTGCACCGATGCCCGCGCCGGAGGCGTGAACCGCCGCACTCGCAGCGCCGCGCTGCTCCGGGGCGTGGGGCAGGGTGGGCAGCCCGAGACGCTGCTGCTCGACGCTGGCCCCGACCTGCACGCCCAGCTCGCGCGGCTGCCCGGACCGCTGGTGCCGGACGCTGTCCTGATCTCGCACGCGCACAACGACCACCTGCTGGGGCTGGGCGACCTGCTGGACTACGTGGCCTACGCGGGCGGGCGCCTGCGCGTGTACGCCCCCGCCGAGGTGGTCCCGCAGATTGCGGAGCGCTTCGGGTATGCCTTCCGGCGCGGGTCACCCGTGCAGCCCCTGCCGCAGGAAGGGCTGGACGCCCTGGGCCTGCGGGTGCGGGCCTTCCGGGTGCCGCACGGCGCGAACGGCCACAGCCACGCGTTCCGACTGGAGGGTCCCGGCTGGGCAGCGGCCTATGTCACCGACGCCCTCGACGTGCCCGGGGACGTGGCGGGCACCTGGTTGATGGGGCTGGACCTGCTGGTTCTGGGTACCTCCTTCGCGGACGAGTCGGGTGTGCTCCGCGCGGGGCGCAGCGTGTACGACGTGCGCGAGGCGCTGGCCCTGCCCTGGGCACGGGCGGCCCGCCGGGTGTACCTGACGCACCTCTCGCACGGGGTGGACGCGCGGACGCTGGGCCTGCCGGGGGGCTGGAGCTGCGCGCACGACGGACTGACCGTTCCGCTGGCCTGACCCCCCGGTCGCCCCCTAGACTGCCTCCATGCTCGCCGCCCTCTACCTGCTGCTCACGCTCGCGTTCGCCGGGGCGCTGCTCGCGCTGCTGTTAAAGCCAGGGGCAGCGGGCGGCCCGGTCGTGTGGGGGCTGGCGGCGGGGCTGCCGCTGCTTGCGGCGATGGCGGGGGCACTGAGCGCGCAGGCGCGGGCGGCGCGCACGCTGGCGGGCTACACGCTCGCACCCGTCACGGTGACGGTGGTCAACCGGGAGAGGCTCCACACCCTGACCCTGGATGCCCGGACCGCCGCCTGCGTCGAGCGGGCCGTGCGCCTGAACACGCCCAGCGCCCTGCTTACCCCCCGGGGCCGCGTCCTGCTGGTGGAGGGCACCCGGGTGGAGGGGAGCCTCCCGCCGCGCGCGGTGGTGGAGGCGCTGGGCATTCGCGGCGATCTGAGCTGCCCGCAGTTGCGCACGCTGTCCGAGCAGGAGCGTTCGGCGCTGGAGTGACCCCCGGTGCTGGCGGGCCTACTCGCCCAGGTAACGGCGCAGGTCGTCGAGGCTGTGGGCGGTGCCAATCACGACCAGCTTGTCGTGGGGGCGCAGTTCGTCCTCGGCGCGCGGGGTGACCTCGACCTTGCCCGCCCGGCTGACCGCGATCACCTGCACGCCGAAACGTCCGGTAAGGTTCAGGTCGCGCAGGCTGCCGCGCAGGCGCTCGTTGGCCTCGATCTCCACGATGGCGTAGTCGCCGCCCAGATCGAGGGTGTCCACGATGTTGGGGGTGGCGATCTGGCGCGCGAGCCGCACGCCCATGTCGTGTTCGGGCCGGATCACCAGGTCGGCGCCGATGCGCTCCAGCACCCGGCGGGCCATCTCGTCGACCGCCTTGGTCACCACGTAGGGGGCGCCCAGGCTCTTGGCGTTCATGGTCGCCAGGATGTTGGCCTGCACGTCGGTGCCGATGGCGACCACCACCACGTCGAAGTCGGCGGCGCCGATCGACCGCAGCGCGCGCTCGTCGCTGGCGTCCACGATGGCCGCGTGGGTGACCAGGTTCATCACCCGCTCGACATTCTCCTCGTTGTGGTCGATGGCGACGACCTCGTGCCCCATCTCGTAGAGGGTGGTGGCGACGGCGGTTCCGAAGCGGCCCAGGCCGATCACCAGGCATTGTTTGGTCTTCATGGGTAGGGGGGGTTTCCTTTCGCGGGGAGGGGCTCAGCCGACCAGAATATCGCGCTCGGGCGGGTACTTGACGCGGCGGCTGCGCTGGCTGCGCAGGCTGAAGGCCACCGCGAACGTGACCGGCCCGATGCGCCCGAGGTACATCAGTACCGTCAGGATCACCAGGCCGGGGTCGTTGATCAGGTGGGTGGTGTTCATGGAAAGGCCCACGGTGGCGGCCGCGCTCACCGTCTCGAACAGCAGGTGCGTGAAGCCGAGTTTGGGGTTGGTGGCGAGCAGCGCGAAAAACGCACCCGCGACCAGCAGCGCGTAGAGGGTCGTCACCGTTCCGGCCCGCACCACGTTCTCGGGTTCGACCCGCCGCCCGAAGGCGATCAGTTCGCCGCGCCCGCGCACCATGTTCCAGGCGCTGCCCACCAGGATCGCCAGCGTGCTGGTCTTGATGCCGCCCCCCGTCGAGCCGCTGTTGGCGCCCACGAACATCAGCGCGATCAAGAGAAAGAGGCTGGCGCTCGTCAGGCTGCTGATGTCCACCGTGGCAAAGCCGCCCGAGCGCGGGGTCACGCTCTGGAAAAAGGCGGCGAGCAGCTTGCCGGGCGCGTCCAGCGGCCCCAGCGTGCGCGCGTTTCCCCACTCCAGGGCCAGAATCAGCGCCGCGCCGATCAGCAGCAGCAGCCCGGTCGTCAGCAGGGTCAGCTTGGAGTACACCAGCAGGCGGTTGCGCCGGGGCCGCAGCAGGTGCGTCAGCACGTTGAGCTGCACCAGAAAGCCCAGGCCGCCCAGGATGATCAGGAGGCTGATCGTCAGGCTGACCAGGGGATCGGCGGCGTACTGGCCCATCCCGCCCGGCACGACCACGAAGCCCGCGTTGTTGTAGGCGCTGACCGCGTGGAACACCGCCTGGTACAGCCCCTCGCCCAGCCCGAACTGCGGCACGAAGCGCAGGGCCAGCAGCGCGGCCCCCGCGACCTCGGCCACCAGCGTGTACAGAAAGATGATGCGGATCAGGGGCAGCACGCCGCCCACGTCCAGCGCATTGATCTGCTGCACCAGATGCTGCCGCTCGGAGAAGTTCACCCGCCGCCCGGTCAGAAAGGCGAAGAGGGTCCCGAAGGTCAGGATGCCCAGCCCGCCCACCTGCGCCAGAAAGATGATCAGCAGCTGCCCGGCCCGGGTAAAGGCCTCGCCGGTATCGGCCACGACCAGCCCGGTGATGCAGATCGCGCTGGTGGCGGTAAACAGCCGGTCGACAAAGCTCAGCTCCGCGCCTGGACCCGTGACGCCCGGCAGGTGCAGCAGCCCCGTCCCCAGCGCGATGCCGACCAGATAGACCAGCGCGATCAGTTGCGGGGGCGTGAAACGCGAGATCAGCGCCCGCCGGGGCCGCTCGGAAACCCGCGCGGGAGCAGGACGGCGCGGAGCGCGCCTCACCGGAAGCCCCGCTGGGCCGGGCAGTGGCCCGCGCGCCCCGCCTCGACCGGGCGGGCGCCGACCCGGACCGTAGCAGGCGCGGCAGGCCACACGCCGGACGCGGGGGCGGGCGCTGGGGCAAAAGAGGGGCGCGGCATAGGAAAACGGGCGATTCTACCACCGCCCCTTCCCGCGCCGTCCCCGCCCCGTATACTGCCTTGCCTGCGGCCGCGTCCGCTGTCTGGACCCGGCCCTCCCCGCTGCTTTTTCCCCCCCCGCCTTTTCCGGCTCGTCCTCTCCCGTCTCACCCGGGACGGGGACGTGGAGGTCCCCATGCCGCGCTCTGACCGACCGAACACCCACCCCAACCACAACCGCCAGAAAAACCCCACCTCCACCCGACCGAAAAAGGCGAGGGGCGACCACCGCGCCCGCCAGCCCGCGCACGAGTACGTGCTCGAGGCGCTGCCTGGCCTGGAGGGGGTCGCCGCCGAGGAGCTGCGCACCGTGCCGCTGGCGCGCGACATCCGGGGCCTGCGCTTCTGGTATCCCGGCGACCCGGAGCGCCTGACCCGGCTGCGCGGGGCGGTCGCCGCCTTCCGCATCCGTGCCTGGGATGTGCCGCGCCCACGCGGCTTGCTGGGGCACCAGCAACTGGGCGAACTCACCGATTTTCTGGCGGGGGTGGCGCGGCAGGGCGGGCACCGCTCCTTCCGGCTGGCGGCGGCGGGCAAGGAGTCGAGCGTGATGCAGCGTCTGGCCGAGGAACTTCAGCGCAGCCTGAACCTGCCTTTCGACGCCGAGGAGGGCGAACTCCTGATTCGGCTGCGTCCCCAGGAGGACGGCCCCGGCTGGGAGGTGCTCGCGCGCCTCACGCCCCGGCCGCTTTCCGCGCGCACGTGGCGGGTGTGTAACCGGGGGGGCGGCCTGAACGCGACCATTGCCTACGCCCTGCACCGCCTGGCCGGGCAGCGCGAGGAGGACCGCATCTTCAACCCCATGAGCGGCAGCGGCACCCTGCTTGTCGAGCGCGCGCTGCTGGGACCCTACGACGCGATGGTGGGGGTGGACACCGACGCCGAGGCCGTCGCCTGCGCCCGCGCCAACCTCCAGGCCGCCGGGCGCGAGGTCGAGGTCGCGCAGGTGGACGCCCTGCACACGGGCCTGCCGGACCGCTCCTTCGACCTGATCGTCTCCGACCTGCCCTGGGGGGACGCCATCGGCACCCACGGCGGCAACGCGGCGCTCTACCCGGCCTTTTTGCAGGAGATGCACCGCCTGCTCAGCCGCCAGGGCCGCCTGGTGGTCCTGACCCACGAACTGCGGCTTTTCGAGCGCCTGCTGGCCGGGCAAAGCCGCTGGCACGCCCACGAACTGTTTCAGGTCTACAGCGGGGGGCACCACCCCAAGGCCTACCTGCTGGGCAAGCGCTGACGCCGTCCCCGGGGGCCGTGCCCAGCCTCAGGCTTCGGCGCCGGGGGCCTGGACCGCGCCCGGGTTCTCGGTGGTCGGGGCAGTCACGGATGCCGGGCGCGGCCACGCCACCAGCACCACGCCCGTCAGGATCACGCCCAGCGCCCCCCAGCCCAGGCCGGTCAGCGTCTCGCCGCCCAGGCCGACGCCCAGCAGCACTGCCACCACCGGATTGACGTAGGCGTAGCTGGTCGCCAGCGCGGGCCGGGTGTGCGCCACCAGGTACATGTAGGCGCTGTAGGCGACCAGGCTGCCGAACACCGTCAGGTAGGCCAGCGCCCACAGGCTCGCGGCGGTCGGCTCGGTCCAGCGTTCGCCCAGCCCCAGGCTGAGCAGGCCCAGCAGCACGCCCCCGGCCAGCATCTCGGCGGCGCTGCCCATCAGTCCGGCGGGCAGCGGCAGGCGGCGCGACCACTGGCTGCCGAAGGTCCAGCACAGCGGAGCGAGAATCAGCAGCGCCGCCGCCAGCGGGGTGGCGCGCAACTCGCCCACGTTCAGCAGCGCGATCCCCAGCAGGCCCACCCCGATCCCCAGCCACTCGCGCCCGCCGGTGCGCTCACCCCACAGCCGCGCGAACAGCGCCGCGAACAGGGGAGAGACGGCCAGCACCATCGCCGCCACCGAACTGCTCGCGTCGCGCTCGGCCAGCGTGACCAGCCCGGTGCCGCCCCCCAGCAGCAGCAGGCCCACAGCGGCGCTCGCTCCCCACTCGCGCCGGGTGGGGGCGGGCACGCCCCGCCAGCGCAAAAAGGCGTAGAGCAGCGCCCCCGCCCCCAGAAAGCGCGCCGCCAGCATCCCCAGCGGCGGCAGGCTGCCAATCGCCACCTTGATGCCGAAGTAGGTGCTGCCCCACACCACGTACACCAGCGCGAGGCACAGCAGCACGGCCGGAGTCAGGCGGGCGGCGGGGCGGGAGCGGGAGACGGGGGCACTCACCGGGAGAGCATACCCGCCCATCTGGGGGCATGCCCATCTGCGGCCTCGCCGCGTCCGGCCCCACCGTACACTGCCCGCGTGTCGCCCTCCGAACGGCCCTGGACTTTGGCGCTGGGCGGCGGCGTGCTGCTGGTGGCGGGGCTGGCGCTGGGGCCGCTGCTGCGCCCGGCTCCGGCGCCCACGGTCACGCGGGCCGCGCTCCCCCTGCCCACCCCGGCCACGGGGCAGCCCCCTGTGGCCGCGCCCGAATACCCGACCACCGCCAGCGTTCAGCCCCTGATCTCGGGGCGCGTGAACCTGAATTCGGCCAGCCGTGAGCAGCTCGAAGCCCTGCCGAAGGTCGGCCCGGCGCTCGCGGCGCGGATCATGGCGGCGCGGCCCTACCGCAGCCTCGCGGACCTCGACCGGGTGAAGGGGATCGGCCCGTCCACCCTGTCGGCCCTGACCCCGCTGGTCAGCTTCTGAGATGACCGGAAGGCACGCGGCGGCGCCCGCTCCCGTTCCTGTGCCCGTTCCCACCCGCGCGGCGGCGGCCGGTCGCCTCGCCTGGCCGGTGCCGCTCGCGCTGGGCGTCATCGGCGGCATCTTGCTGAGCCTGGGTCTGGGGTGGGGCGGACTGGTGGCGCTGGCCGGAGCGGGCCTGGCGGCACTCGACCGCCGGGCGCTGCTCGCCGGGCTGGCGCTGCTGGGCACGGGGCTAGGCTTCGGGGCCGGGCGCCTCAACGCCGCGCAGCCTGACCGCCTGGCCCCCTGGGTGGGCGCGCAGGTCACCTTGACCGGCGAGTGGGACGGCCAGTTCCTGCGCCTGACCGACCCGCCCGCGCGGGTGGCCCTCTCGCCCCGGCCTGCCGCTTCCCCGGGCAGGCTGGTCGTCAGCGGGCGGCTGGTGCGTCCCGAAGGGCGGCGCGTGCCGGGCGGCTTCGATCAGGCGGCGTGGTTGCGCGGGCAGGGCGGCCTGTTCGTGCCCACGCCGACGACGGTGCTGGTGGCCGCCCAGGTGCGGCGCCACACCGGGCAGGGCGGCGTGCGCGGCTGGTTTCGCCGTGGCCTCACCGCAGGCCTGACGCCGAGGCAGGCCGCGCTGATGCAGGCCATCGAGCTGGGCGACCGGGGCGACATCGGCCGCGAGGACTTCGGGGAAGGCTACTCGGTGCGCGACGCCTTTGCCCGCTCGGGCCTCTCGCACCTGATGGCGCTCAGCGGGCAGAACGTGGCCCTCTTGACCGGCGCGGTGGTCTGGCTGCTGATTCGCCTGCGGGTCAGCGTGAGGTGGCGGTACCTGCTGGCGGCGGGGTTCCTGGGGCCTTACCTGCTGCTCGTCGGCGTGTCGCCCAGCATCCTGCGGGCCTGCCTGATGGGCGGCGCGGTGCTGCTCGCCTTCGCCATCGGCCGGGGGCGCCCCGACCCCCTCGCCGTGATCGCGCTGGCGGCGACCCTCTGCCTGCTGCCCTTTCCGCTGTGGCTGCTCGACGTGGGCTTTCAGCTCTCCTTTCTGGCAGTGCTGGGCCTGAGCCTGTCGGGCAAACTCGCCGCGCGGCTGCCGGAGCGCTGGCCTGCCTGGCTGCGGCTGGCGCTGGTGGCCACCGTGCTGGCCGAACTCGCCACCCTGCCCGTCATCGCCGGAACGTTCGGGCAGCTCCCGCTGGTGGGCCTGCCCGCCAACCTGATCGCGGGGGCGCTGATGGCCGCGCTGGTGCCGCTGGGTTTCGTGGCCGGGCTGCTGGGGCCGCTCGCTGCGGGGGTGAACGGGCTGACCGGCCTGCTCGCCTCCGCACTGCTGCTGGTGGTGGAAGTCTTCGGGCGGGCGCCCGTCCTGGGCTGGGGGGCGGTGGGTCCGGCGGGGCTGGCCGCCTGGGGCGTCGCGGCCTGTGCCGGGGCGCTGTGGCTGCTGGGCCGGGTGCGGGCGCGGACCGCGCTGGGGACCCTCCTCGCCTGCGCCGCGCTGACCCTGCTGCCCGGGTGGCTGAGGCCCGCCCGCGAACTCGTCTTTCTCGATGTCGGCCAGGGCGACAGCACGTTGGTCCGGGCGCCCGGCCTGGGTGTGCTGGTGGACGGCGGCGGCTCGGTCGGGTCCGACTACGATGTGGGCGGGCGCACGGTCGTCCCCGCCCTGCGCGCGCTGGGCGTGCGGTCGCTGAGCGCCGTGGTCGCCACCCACGCCGACACCGACCATATCGAGGGTGACAAGAATATTTTTTCTCACGAGCGGCTACCTTTTTAACAACAAACGCTGTGAATATTTCGGCGGAAATGTCCTGCTGATTGCAGGCAGCGTAAAGCATGTCGCTCCCACCGTTGCCCGAGGCGTCCCCCTACGAGGTTGGCATCGTCCGCAAGGTCGCTGGGATCGTGCGGCAGCCGCAGCCGGACCGCACCGAGTCCAGCCTGGTGCTGATCGTCGCTCCGGTGCGGCCCTGGTTGCACTCGGAGAGGGGGACCGGTCGGTTGTGGCGAAATGACGCTGTTGATCTCCGGAGCCAGGTCGCCGTTCGGGTCCCGCTGACCTACCTGCCCGCTGCCCCGGTCGGCACCCTGTACATCGGCCACGATCTCGTCGCTCCCACCGTGGACCCTACCCCAGGGGTGCATACCGGAGAGTTCGGTGTCGTTGTGCCTGATGAACCCGTGTACGTGCAGCTCGACGCGCTTGTGCCGGATCGTGAAAAGAAAGAATACGTGCTCAATCCCCACACCCACAGTTTTGGCAGCGCATACCACGGCGTTCGCAATACCTACTATGTGCAGCTCTCCGTTGGTCGCGGTCGGACCCTGCTGATTCCGGTCGAGGAAGTGATCCGGTTTTACTGGGGCACATCATCATCTCCATTTTTTGAACGACTCCTCGCCAGCCGTGCCACGAGTCTGTTGGAGCGGGAACACCTCCACGAGTTCCTCGACCTGAACCACACAGGGATGGATGACGAAGGCATCTTCCACGCGGCGCTCCGGCCTGGACTTTCTTACTCCGATGCCCGCGTGCTGGGTCGCCTGTGGAATGATCCTCTGGCCCGGCTGCGCGTGACCCAGATGCTGAGTGGATTCCGGTTGCCTCAACCCGGCTTCCTCGCCAAGGCCACCCGGACTTCCTTCCCCTTCGCAGGCGAGACCCGACTCAAGGTCGAAGGCGTCTACACGCACCAGGACGGAGGCTGGACAATGTTGGTGCACCGCATCCGCCGGTGTACCCATCCCTTCCCCTTCGAGGAAGTGCGTGTCGTTGCCCCGAAATACTCGCAGTTCCTGTCCCCGGATGCGGTCTCGGAGGACAGGCCCGAAGGTCAGCCACCACAGATCGCTGGATCACGTTCCAGAAAGCGGCCCTCCGTGACCGGCTGGGCGCCTCCGCGACGTATCCAGCCCGTGATGTACCGGCAAGAGCGTTACGAGGATATGTTCCCGGACACGGCCAACAAACCCGTCCGGACTATCCGCGCGAATGAAGTTGTCGGTGCACGTGGTCGTAAACGCAAAGATCAGGACCCCCGTGGAGGGTTTGGGCCTGGTGTTCCCGGGGGGGAGGGTGTCCCTGTCGCTGTGCAGCCCGAAGCCGAAGTCGTGCCCGATCCACCCGAGAAGGCGCGCCGCATCAGGTCTCCTCGGCCTTACGTCGGTCATCTGGACACCCTGGACCGGGCAGTGCCCCTCCTGAAACAGAAAGGCTACGAGGTCATGTCCTGCTGCGTCACAGAGCCGGAATCGGGATGCTTTTCGTTCCGCACTGACGAAGAAGTCAGGGAAATTCCCGCAGACTCGGACCTCTGGGAGCATGTGTACGACCCTGTTCTGGGGATGATGCGCCTTCGCCGGGGCAGAATCATCAGGATTGGCAAGAGGCAGCCCGCTCCGGAGGGGAAAGAAGGGGCGATGGCCTATGGCTACGCGTTCGAGGTCGAGCTGGAGGGGTCTGCTTTCGTTTACTTCGAGCATGTCACGAGGGAAATGTTGCAGGAAGACGTGTTGCAGGAGGCTATTCGGGTCGGCCTGGCTCGCCAGGGCGTCTGGCGGAGTGCGGCCTACAGGGAGATCGACGGCAAAACGAAGAAGTACTATCAGAGCAATCTGATCTTGCCGGATGTGTCTGTGTGCTCTCTAGGGGTCAAAAGTGGCAAGGCAATCGGGGAAGGCCCTTCCAGTGCTGCGTTTCGAGTTGCTGAGCACGGCACGAAGGGCATCAAGGCCG